>RFHO01000060.1 GCA_003696385.1 Planctomycetota bacterium
ATCGACTGCTGGAGGAGCTGTCGCGCGCCGCCGGCGTACCGATCGACCGGCGCAGCCCCGCGGCCGACCACGTCCACCGTCCGTTCATCGCGGCCGCGCTGCTGGTGACGCTGACGATCGGGGCCGGTTGGGGCGCCTGGCTGCTGTGGCGGATCGGTATGGGGGGCGATTTCCGGGCGGCATCGGTCGGCCACGTCGTCGCGCACGGTGACGCGCAGTTGTGGGGCTTCGTCGCGCTGTTCATCGCCGGCATTGCGCTGCGCTGGCTCCCCGTCGCGACGGCAACGCGTCCGGCGTCAGCTCTGCTGGCGCAGACGACGCTCGCGGCGGTTTTGCTCGGTGTCGCGGGCGGTTTTGCGTGGGCGATGCGTCCGGCGGAACTGGTGTGGCTGGGGGTGTCCAGCGGAGTCGCTCTGTTCGCTGCGGCGGTGCTGATCGCCGGCTTTTTCGTTCATCGCGTGGGAACGCGGCTGCCTCAGACGTGGGCCGTGGCCGTGGTGTGCGCGGGGCTGTGGTGGATCGCGTGGGGCGATTTGCAGGTGTGGCTGCGCTGGACGCACGGGAGTTCGGGGCCGGGCGGTTATTCGCTGTCCGAGCGGGATGCGAACATCCTGCTGGCTGTGTTCGGTGTTGCGGTCAATGCCGTGTACGGTTTCGGCCTGCGGTTGTTGCCGGGGATCGTGGGCGGATCGGTCCGACGGCGACGCGCGGCGCTGGCCGTCGCGGCGCACAATCTCGGCTTGCTGTTGCTGTCGGCTGGTCACGTCACGTCCCGGGCGGCTCTCGAACTGGCCGGCACGTCGGGCATCGCCATCGGTGCCGTCGTGTTTGCAGCGGCGCTGCCGGGCTTGACGCGGTTGAAACAGTTTTCGAAACGGCCCGAACAGGGCCCGCCCGTCCTGTCGCGATATGTCCAGTTGGCGGTTTTCTGGCTTGTTGCCGGGTTGCTGCTGTTGCTTGCCGGGCAGGCGTCTTCGGTCGTCACCGGTCAGCCCATGCCGCACGCCTGGCGGGGCGCGGCGCGGCATGCGCTGACGGTCGGATTCCTCACCACGCTGATCATGGGCGTGGCGCAGCGGATCCTGCCGATCGTCGGGCACACGCTGCTGGCCTGGCCGGCGCTGACCACTCCGATTCTGCTCCTGGTCGGTGTGGGCAACGCCTGGAGGGTGATGACCGAACTGGCAACGCTGGTGTGGGCTCCGGCTTTCCGAATCATGCCCGTTTCGGCCGTTCTCGAGCTGGCCGCCCTCGCGCTGTTCGCCGCCAATGCATTGCGGACGCTGTGGCCGCGGCGCGATCCACTTTTGAGGCAAGGGCGGGTCACCGAACGATCGAGCGTCGCGGTGCTGTTGGCGGAGCATCCGTGGATCGAGGACCGGTTGATCGAGCTGGGGGTCGACTACCTCGCCCGGACCCGCAGCGTCCCGCGGGAACTGACTGTGGGCTCTCTTGCACGCAGCGAACGGCTGGATCCGGCCGAATTCATCGAGCGGGTCGAGCTTCTGCTGTGTGCCGAGCGGGGGCAATGAGCGCGGGGCTTCAGCCGGTTTCGGCCGCCGTTCGCGGTGTGCCGCGGGCGACGAAGTCCCTCAACTGCGGCAGGAATTGTTCGATTTCCCGACGGAGCGTCTCCACCAGTTCCGTGCCGGACTGCAACACGCCGCTGCGGGCGTCCTTTTCGATCTGCAGTGCAAGCGCCTCGCCCCGCGTGGCTCCGAGGTTGCCCAGCGAATTCTTCAGTTGATGGGCGACACGGTACAGCCGTTCATGGTCGCCGGCTTGCACGGCCTGCTGGGCGCATTCCAGCTGACCGGGCAGGTCTTCTTCGAACAGCTCTACCAGTTCGGCCAGAAGTTCCAGATCGCCGGCCACCCGCTCCATCGCGGAGTCTGCGTCGAACGTGGGAGGTTGATGACGGGCGCCGGAGGTGTCGGTTTGTGTGGGCTTCTCACCGCAAGCGCGGGCGGCCATGGACGGGGCGGCGTCCGGATTGTGTCGGGCCGTCAGGTCGCGATTGCGGAAGAATGCGGTCAGGGCATTTGCCACGCCAACCAGCAATTGTGAGGGGGCCAGGTCGTCCTTCAGCAGGTATTCGTCGACGC
The DNA here is from genome assembly GCA_003696385.1 of Planctomycetota bacterium. Lineage (GTDB taxonomy): Bacteria > Planctomycetota > Planctomycetia > Planctomycetales > Planctomycetaceae > J052. The sequence continues at coordinate 2,106 of RFHO01000060.1, forward strand.
CCAGGTGGAGCGCGGCCAGCGCAGTGTCTTCGTGGTCGCCGTCGATCAGCAGGATCAGGGGAACGTCGGCCAGAATTTTGCGACACTGCTCGATCAGCTTCAACGGCGTTGGCTCGGCGGACGACACGTCCAGGAATGCCAGGTCCGGAGCCGCTCCGTCGGAAAAACGGAGTGCCTCGGCGGGAAACCCGTCGTTCAGGTCGACCAGCACGGCTTCGATTCCCGGAACATCCGCCACGGCCTGGAAGACGACGTCGGCCGAAACGGGGTCCTGTCCGAGGACGACGACCCGTAGCGTCTCTGCACGCCGGCGGATTCCGCTGAGCACGCCCTCCCCGTTTCCCGGACGGCGGGAATTCACACCGACCGCAGGATGGCGTTGTGGGCTGCGGTCCGAACGGCTTGGCGAGTCGGAGGTCTGGACGTGGCATTGGATTGAACGGTCCATCGCGACCCTCCTGGAGGCTCTTTGTGTGTACGGGCGTTCGTTGCGGACAAGCGATCGCGCCGGTCGCCACACGTCTGCGGCAACCGGCCGAATGTGCTCTCGGAAACCGAACAAAGCTAAATCGCAATCTGGGCGGTGATTGCCGGATCGAATGGTGGGGCGCATCGTTGCGGTATTCCCGGCGCCGCAACCCGAACAATCCGTACAGCCCGAATCGGTGGGGCCGCTGAACCCCTCGATCGTCTGCCCAGCGTGCAGGAAAACCGAACTTCAACGGGCCACCGATTGCTTGCGGGCCGCGTGTGCCGTGTGCCGGTGGCACGCCGTGAATGCGCTGGTGGCGCCTGCGCTTCGGCGAAGTGTCACGGAAGAGGGAACTTTCGCGCGGCGTGCTCGTCATGATGGCGTTGGAAGCTCCGGGCCTTGCAATGCCGGGCCGCGGTGACGGCAAGTGCCGGAACCGAAACGGTCGCGCTGCCGACGGATTTGGAATTTGGCCGTTGGCGGGCGACACTGAGCAAGCGACGGGATGAGCCGACGTGCTGCACGCGCCCCCGAGATGACCAGGAGATCGACGATGCGAGGTGGACGGTTGGCGTTGGTTGCCGCGAGCGTTTGCGTACTGGTGTGGTGCGTCGCCCTCGCGGGCCCGAGGGATGCGGACTGGGCAAAGGTGGACGAAGCGATCCGCAAGGGATTGCCGCGGACCGCCATCGAACACCTCGAACCGATCATCGAGGCTGCCATGCGCGACAAACAGTACGCCGAGGCGATCAAGGCAATCGCCAAGAAGATCAGCTTGCAGGCGGCCATCGAGGGCAACAAGCCGGAAGTCAAGATCCGGCTGCTCTCCGAGGAGCTGAAAAAGGCACCGGCGCCGATGAAGCCGGTCATGGAGACCATCCTGGCCCACTGGTACTGGCAGTACTTCCAGCAGAACCGCTGGCGGTTTCTGCAGCGGACACAACTGGAAGGGCCCGAGAGCGACGATTTCACCACCTGGTCACTGCCGCGGTTGTTCCGCGAGATCGACAGGCATTTCCAGGCGGCGCTGGCCTCCGCCGACGAGCTGAAAAAGGTGCCGATCCAGCGATATGACGATCTGCTGATCCGCGGCACGGTGCCCGACAAGTATCGGCCGACCCTGTTCGATTTCCTCGCCTATGAGGCTCTGCAGTTCTACCAGGCCGGCGAACAGGGCGGTGCTCGCCCCGAAGACGCCTTCGACCTGCGGGCCGACAGCCCGATTTTCTCGGACGTCGAAACGTTCCTGAACTGGAAGGTCGAGGCTTCGCCTGAGCAGTCCCTGCTGGTCCGTGCCATTCATCTGTACCAGGAGCTGTTGCGGTTCCACCGCGACGACGACGATCGCAGCGCGTTTCTCGATGCCAACCTGGCGCGATTGCGATTCGGCTTCGATCACGCGTTCGGCGAAGAGAAGAACGCCCGCTACAAGGCCGCCCTGAAACGCTTCGTCGAAAACTGGCCCGATCACGAGGTGACGGCTCGTGCGTATTTCGAATGGGCAAGCGTTCTGCACCAGGAGGGTGATTGGGTTGCAGCACGCAAAATCGCTCTGCAGGCGGCGAATCGCTTCCCCGACACACCCGGCGGAGCCAAGTGCTTCAACCTCGTCGGCCAGATCGAAATGCCGTCGCTGGCCATCCACACCGAGCGTGTCTGGAACGACCCGCTGCCGGCGATCGCCGTCCGCTACCGGAATCTCACGGCCGTCCATTTCCGACTGGTCGCCTACCGCTGGGAGCAACTCCTCGATCGTCGCACCGGGCAGCCGGAGTACCTGCAGCAGAAAGAAGTTCGCGAGCTGATCGGCCGGAAACCCGTGCGCGAATGGTCCGTCACGCTGCCCGAGACGGCCCATTATCACGAGCGCACCGAGAAAACGGAGGCACCGGAAGACCTTTCGCCCGGCTTCTACTTCCTGTTGGCCTCCAACGACCCGCAGTTCCAGGACGGCGCGAACAAGGTCGTGGCGTATGCGCCGGTCTGGGTGAGCAGGCTCGCGGTGGTCACGCGATCGGAATGGGGATCGGCGAAAGTGGAGGGGTTCGTGCTGGACAACCGGACCGGTGAGCCGCTGGTGGGAGCGACCGTCCGGACGTACCGCTGGGCCCGTACACGCTGGGTGGCTGCCGGAGCCGGAAAGACCGACACCAACGGCCTGTTCCGGCTTTCACTGATTCCCCACACACCACACGTCTTTCTGGCCGAACACGACGGCCACCGGCTGGCGACCATGTACGCGCTGTCCGTGTACGGTCGCAGTCCCACGGAGCGGTCCTTCGAGCAGACCCGCTTTTTCACGGACCGTTCACTGTACCGGCCCGGTCAGATCGTTCGATACAAGGGGATCTGCATCTCGGTCGACCACGCGCGCGACAATTACACCACGATCGCCGACCGCACCGTGACCGTGGCGCTGTTCGATCGCAACGGCAAGCAGGTGGAAAGCCACAAGCACCGGACGAATGCGTTCGGGTCTTTCAGCGGGAGTTTCACGGCGCCACGTGATCGCGGGACCGGACAGTTCACGATTCGCATCACCGACGGTCCCAACGGCATGACGGCGGTGCGCGTCGAGGAGTACAAGCGTCCGAAATTCGAAGTCGAACTGCACGCGCCCAAGGAGGCACCACGGCTGAACCGCGAAGTGGTCCTGCAGGGCAAGGCCACCGCCTATACTGGTGCACCCATCGGCGGAGCCAAGGTCCGCTATCGAGTGGTGCGTCGTGTGCGCTACCCGATCTGGTGGTCGTGGTATTTCTGGTGGCGGACGCCTGTGCGGGAAAGCCAGGAAATCGCACACGGTACGACCACCACCGCGGCCGATGGCACGTTCACGATCCGCTTCGTCGCCAAACCCGATCCGTCCGTCTCGGAAGAGGAAGAGCCGGTCTTTCACTTCGCGGTCACCGCGGAAGTGACCGACATCAGCGGCGAAACGCGAAGCGATTCCCGCACGGTTGCCGTCGGCTACACCGCGCTGCAGGCGTCCTTGCAGATCGCCGAGTGGCAGACCGTCAGGGAGCCCGTGAAAATCAGCATCCACACCAGTTCGCTCGACAGCGAGCCGCAGCCTGCGGAAGGAACGCTTCGAGTCTTCGCACTCCGCCAGCCGGAAAAAGTCCAGCGGCCGGATTGGCTGCCGCAGGTCCCCGGTCCGCCGGTGCTCTATCGTCGTGGCCGCCTCGTCGCACCGCCGCCGCGCCAGGACGACCCGAATAGCTGGCCGGCCGGGGAAGTGGTCTTCGAACGCAAGGTTTCGACGGGCAGCGACGGAGCGGCAGTGGTGGACGTCGCGCTGAAGGTCGGTGCCTACCGCGCGGTGTTCGAGACGCGGGATCGGTTCGGCAAGCCCGTGACGGCCAAGGCACCGATTCGCGTGCTGGATCCGGACGCTTCCCGGCTCGCGATCCGCGTCCCCGAAATCGTGGCCGCCCCGCGCTGGTCGGTGGACCCGAAGGACGAGCAGTTCGTGGCCGTGTGGGGCAGCGGCTACGACAAGGCGCGGGCTTTCATCGAGATCGAGCACCGCGGCAAGCGGCTGCAGGCGTACTGGACCGATCCGAAGCGGACCCAGGTTCAGATCCGCCAGCAGGTGGACGAGTCGATGCGGGGCGGCTTCACCCTGCGGATCACCTTCGTTCGCGAGAATCGCCCCTACCTGACCCAGCGCCACGTCGATGTTCCATGGAGCAACAAGAACCTGACGATCCAGTGGGAGCGGTTCGTCTCGAAACTGGAGCCCGGGCAAAAGGAAAAATGGGTGGCGATCATCAAGGGGCCCGACGCCGAGCGGGCGGTGGCGGAAATGGTGGCGACCCTCTACGACGCGTCCCTGGATGCGTACTACCCGCACCACTGGATGACATACTTCGGCGTGTTCCGTCAGGACTATTCACGCCTTTCCTCGCAATTCCACAACGCCGCGTGGCCGCTGCACCAGATCCTTGGCGCCTATCAGGCGCGGGCGCGCGCCGTGCCGTCCTGGCAGTACCGGCGGTTTCCGCCGGACATCATCGGCGGAGTCTTCTTCCAGGGACGGAGGTTCTTCGCTCCGGGTGCGCCGATGATGGCCCGCAAGGCGATGGCCAATGCTGCCGCGCCTGCCGAAGCCGCACTGGCGGCCGATGCCGGCGCCCTGGAAGGGGCGGCGGACAAGAAGGCGGCGGATCGGCAAGCCGTGGAGCAGCAGGCCGAACAGCCGCCTGCACCGAAGGTCGACCTGGAGTCGGTTCAGGCGCGCAGGAATCTCAACGAAACCGCGTTTTTCTTCCCGCATCTGAAGAGTGACGAAGACGGGAAAGTGACGCTGGAATTCACGATGCCCGAAGCGCTGACGCGCTGGAAATTCATGGGCTTTGCTCATGATGCCAAACTGCGGGCGGGGTTCCTGCAGGATACCGTCGTCACGTCAAAGGACTTGATGATTCAGCCGAATCCCCCGCGGTTCGTTCGCGAAGGCGACGAACTGGAGTTCGTCGTCAAGGTGGTGAACCGGTCCGCGACGCGGCAAAAGGGTGTGGTGCGGCTGACTTTCGCGTCGGCGCGGACCGGCGAGACGGTCGATGCGGCGCTGGGCAACACGCAGCCGGAGCGATCGTTCGACGTGCCCGCCAACGAGTCCCGCGTGTACGGCTGGCGGATCCGGATTCCCGACGGCATGGAGTTCCTCACCTACAAGGCGGTGGGCTCCACCGGCCGGCTCTCGGACGGCGAGGAGGGTTATCTGCCGGTACTGTCGCGGCGGATCCTGGTGACCGAGTCGCTGCCGCTTCCCATTCGCGGGCCCGCCACACGGACGTTCCGCTTCGAGCGGCTTCTGGATTCGGCTCGATCGTCCACCCTGCGACACCAGTCGCTGACGGTCCAGGTCGTCTCGAATCCGGCCTGGTACGGCGTCATGGCGCTGCCGTACCTGATGGAGTTCCCGTACGAGTGCACGGAACAGACCTTCAATCGGCTGTACGCCAACTCGCTCGCCCACCACATCGTTCGATCGGATCCGAAGATCGAGCGCGTCTTCGCTCAGTGGCGAAACACTCCGGCGCTGGACAGCCCCCTGGAGAAAAACGAGGACCTGAAGGCGATCGCCCTCGAAGAGACGCCATGGTTGCGACAGGCGGAGCGTGAGAGCCAGGCTCGCCGCAACGTGGGGATCCTGTTCGACGACAACCGACTGACGCAGGAAACGCGCGCCTTGACGCAACGATTGAAAGAACTGCAGCGGGCCGACGGTTCCTGGCCGTGGTTCCCGGGCGGCCCGCCGAACCAGTACATCACGTTGTACATCACGACGGGATTCGGGCGGCTGCGTCACTTGGGCGTGGACGTGGACTTCAGCGCGGGCGTGAAGGCCCTGGGCTATCTCGACAACTGGATGCGACAGACGTACGAGAAACTGAAACACCATGGACAGCTCGAGAAGGTCAATTTCAACGCAACGATTGCGCTGTATCTCTATTGCCGGACGTTCTATCTGGAAGACCGCCCGGTGGAGCCGAAGAACAGGGAGGCGTTCGATTACTTCGTCGGGCAGGCTCGTAAGCACTGGCTGAAGGTTCCACGACAGTCGCAGGGTCACACGGCCCTGGCGCTCAATCGGCTGGGATTCAAGGACGATGCTCTGGGCATCATGCGCTCGCTGAAGGAACGTTCGGTTGTCGATGAAGAAATGGGCCGCTTCTGGCGCGATCTGGAACTGTCGTGGTGGTGGTTCCGGGCGCCGATCGAGACGCAGGCGGTGATGATCGAGGCATTCGATGAAGTCGCCGGGGATGCGGAGGCGGTTGAAGAATGCAAAGTCTGGTTGCTCAAGCAGAAGCAGACTCAGGATTGGAAAACCACCAAGGCGACCGCCGATGCCGTCTATGCGTTGTTGCTCCGCGGCGAGAACTGGCTGGCGTCCGATGAACTGGTGCGGATCAGCTTGGGCGGTCGGCTCATCGAGCCCGAACACGTCGAAGCCGGGACCGGCTTTTATGAACACCGCTTCGTCGGTCCGGAAGTGAAGCCGGAACTTGGTCTGATTCGCCTGGAGAAAAAAGACAAGGGCGTGGCCTGGGCGAGTGTGCACTGGCAATATCTGGAGGACGTCGGCAAGGTCACGGCCTATGAGGGCACGCCGTTGAAACTGGAGAAGTCTTTGTTCGTTCGCGAATACACGAAAGCAGGACCGGTTCTGAAACCACTGCCGGGATCGCTGCACGTGGGCGATGAACTGGTCGTGCGGATCGTGCTGCGTACGGATCGCGACATGGAGTACGTGCATATGAAGGATCATCGCGGATCGGGGACCGAGCCGGTGAACGTGCTGTCGCGATACCGGTATCAGGACGGACTCGCGTACTATGAAGCGACGCGCGACACGGCGACACACTTCTTCATCGACTATCTGCCCAAGGGGACTTATGTGTTCGAGTATCCCCTGCGAGTCGTTCACAAGGGGGTGTACCAGTCCGGGATGGCGCAAATTCAGTGCATGTACGCGCCGGAGTTCAACAGCCACTCGGGGAGTGTTCCGCTGCACGTCGAATGAAGGCGGACCGGCGGTGGGTGTATGCTGCGAGCAGATCCGGGCGGCGATAGGCAGGGCCGGACGCGCGTCTGGTCTTCGAACAGGCGATGGGTGATGGGCGGGAACGACGCAGCGTTGATCGAGGAGTTGCGGGCCGGTCGTGAGGACGCTCTTGAGGAGCTGATCCGGCGGCATGAGGGGCGCTTGATGGCGTTTCTGCGGCGACGGATTGCCGATGTGCAGACGTGCGAGGATCTGCTGGAGGAGGTTTTCATCGGTTTCCTGAATGCGCTGCCGAATTTCGACGCCGGCCGGACGTCGGTGGAAACGTTCCTGTTCCGGATCGCACGGAACAAGTTGGTCGACGAGCTGCGGCGGAGACAGCGGGCTGCCGAGGCAGTAGCGGCGTCGACGGAACTCGCTGCGCGGCAGGGCGGAGCGCGGACCGTGACAGCGTCGAGTGTCGCGCGAAGAGCGGAGTCGTGGCACCGACGGGCGGAGCTGATTGCACGGATACTGGGCGGATTGATCGCCGAGTGGAAACGGTCCGGACAATGGGAACGGCTGAAGTGTGCGGAGTTACTGTTCGCTTGCGGGTGGCCGAACAAGAAGGTCGCAACTGTGCTGGGGATTTCTGAGCAGGCGGTCGCCAACCACAAGAGCTTCATTCTGTCGAAGCTGAGGCAGGCGGACCGGCGCTGAAACTGACGTTCGCGCGGACGAGGCCTGCCGTCATTGTCCCGTCGGCGCTTCCAGGGCAGCGAAGGCGGGCGGCCGCGAGTGCGGAGGAGCGCGGTCGCTTGTGATCGCCGGAACCGTGCAGTACGTTGCGAACGGGTTTGGCCCTTCATGTGCGGCCGTCGAGGCGTCCTTGGACGCGGCATCGCGATTCGCGGCGGCGTGTACCTGCCGCTATATGTGCGCGCCGCCGTCGGGGAGGCGGAGCGGGTGGTTTCGTTCTGCGGAGCGCAGCCATGAGCGAAAAGACTGTCTTCAAACGTATCATCGACGGCGAATTGCCCGCGGACATCGTGTATCAGGATGATCTGTGTCTGGCGTTTCGGGACATCAATCCGCAGGCGCCGGTCCACGTTCTGGTTATCCCGCGCAAGGAGATCCCTCGCCTCTCGGAAGCCACCGACGAGGACGAGGGCTTGCTGGGGCACCTGTTGCTGGTCGCTGCGCGAGTCGCAAAGCAGGAAGGTCTGGAGGGTGGCTTTCGCGTGGTGATCAACGACGGCCCCGCCGGTGGACAGGAAGTGCATCACTTGCACGTTCACGTGCTGGGAGGTCGTCAGATGCGCTGGCCTCCGGGTTGAACGGGCGTCGTTCGACCGGGACACGCCATGGTCGTCGTCGAGCTGACAATTGCGGCGCGGAGGCGGCGGTGTCCAACAACGAACGCAGGCGGACGGGAGGTGGCACATGCGGCACGCACTGGCGGCGATTCTGGCCGTTGCCCTGATGGGGGCGGTGCTGTGGGGGCAGGGCAAGGGCTCGGGGCCGGATCCCGCGGTCGAGATGGCGCGGGCGGCCAATGCCTTTCTGATGACGCTTGGCGACGCCGAGCGGGAACGAGCCACCTTCGGCTTCGATGACCCAGAGCGGTTGAACTGGCACTTCATTCCCCGGCCGCGCAAGGGCCTGCCGTTGCGGGACATGTCGCGAGCGGCCGAGCGGGCTGCGCATCGGCTGATCGCCACCGGGCTCTCGGAGATCGGCTACGACCAGGCCCTGAAGGTGATGAGCCTGGAAGAAGTACTGTATCTGCTGGAGGGCGGCGATCGCGAACAACGTCGTGAACGTCGCGATCCCCGCAAGTACTACATCAGCATCTTCGGGACACCCAGCGAGCGCGGCACGTGGGGCTGGCGCGTCGAGGGGCACCACCTGTCTTTGAACTACACGATCCGCGACGGTGTCCTGATCTCCACCACGCCCGAATTCTTTGGAGCGAATCCGTCGCGCATCGACGCCGGTCCGGGCCGCACCGTGCGCGTACTGGGGCCCGAAGAGGATCTGGCTCGGGCCCTGTTGCGCAGTTTGAGTGAACCCCAGCGCGAGCGTGCGTGGGTTTCCCGCGAGGCCCCCGACGACCTCCGGGGCGGCGGAAAGCCGCAGCCCGAAACGAGCCCCCCGGTGGGGATCCCCGCCGCGGACATGACACCGCCTCAGAGACAGTTGCTCCGGCAGTTGCTGACCGAATACCTGGCCAACATGCCGGATCCTGTGGCCGAACAGCGCCGGGCGGCCATCAATCGGGCCGGACCGGAGAACATCTACTTCGCGTGGTGGGGAAGCGACCAGCCGAACCAGCGGCACTACTACCGCGTTCAGGGCCCGACGTTCTTGATCGAGTTCAACAATACGCAGAACAGTGCGAACCACGTCCATTCGATGTGGCGCAACATGGCGGGCGATTTCGGTATCCCGCTGAAGTGACCCACCGCGTTTCGGCGTCCACAGCCTCCGTGTGCGGTCAGCGTTGGCCCGGCGCGACGACTCGAGACCTCGTGAGCGGACGGCGCGGGAACAGCCGGCCGCGCCGTGCCGGTCCGCCGCTGCGGGACTCGCCGTACGGGCCCCGGACAGCGTTGCAGAAAAAGAGCGAGACACGGCGATCAGCAATGGGGAGTGTTGCATGAGTGTTGCGTTCAGCCATTTCGCGGCCGAACTGACGGTCGAGACGGCTTTCACGGTTCTCGCCAGGGCCAGGCAACTGAAGGCTCAGGGCAAGGACGTCGTCGAACTGGAGATCGGCGACAGCCCGTTCAACACCACTCACTCGGCGATCGAAGCCGGTATCGCTGCAATCCGCGACAACCAAACACATTACTGTCCGTCGCTGGGTTTGCCGGAATTCCGGGCCGCGGCGGCGCGAATGGTTTCGGACGAGTTCGGGATCCCGGCGACGGCCGAGAACGTGGTGGTCGGCCCGGGTGCGAAGATCTTCGAACAGTATTTCTGCGAAGCGTTCCTGGAACCGAACGACGGCGTGCTGGTGTTCAGCCCGTACTTCCCGACGTATCCGCCGAACATTCTGCGGCGACAGGGACGCATCGTTCTGTGTCCACTGCGGCAGGAGAACGCGTTTCGGCCCGACCTGGAAGTGGTCGAGCGATTCCTGCGCGACGATCCGCAACCCAAAGCGATCTTCTTGAATACACCGCACAATCCGACGGGTGGAGTGGCCCTGGCGGAGGATCTGGACAGGCTGGCCGAGCTGATTCGTGGGCGGAACGTCGCCGTGTTCAGTGACGAACCGTACTGTCACATGGTCTGGCAGGGGCGGCACGAGTCTATTGCCAGCCGCCCCGGCATGCTGGACCAGTGCCTTGCGGCCTTCACTTTCTCCAAGTCGTACAGCATGAGCGGCTGGCGATTGGGGTTCGCCGTTTCGTCACCGGCGGTGGTGGAGGTGATCGGCAAGATGATCAACACCACGCTGTCCTGTACGCCGCCGATGATCCAGCTCGCCGGCAAGGCCGCCATCGAACACGACGCCAATGAACGCGACTGCACGATGCAGTCGTTCCGCGAAAAGGTCGAGCTGCTGACGCGCGGGCTGAATGAGATCGACGGCTTTCACTGTCTGGATCCGGCCGCCACGTTTTACGTCTTCCCGAACGTCAAGCCGCTGTGCAACCGGTTCGGCATCACCAGCCACGGCCTGGCGCTGTACCTGCTGGAAGGGGCCGATGACCAGTTCGGCATCGCCTGTCTGGGCGGAGAATGCTTTGGCGAGGCCGGGTTGGGATTCCTGCGATTCAGTTGCGCCGAACCGAATGAGCGGCTGCAGCAGGCTCTGGGCTTCATCCCCGAAGCACTTGCACGGACCGACCGCATCCAGCAGTTCCTCGAACACCATCCCGAATATCGCCTGCGCGAACCCCTCTGAGGGGATCTCGCGGAGAACCGTCACCGACGCGCGGCGAACATCTGCGGCCGCCCGCCGCGGGTTGCAGCACGAGGACGGCAGACGATGACCACCGAACCCGAATTCGATCCCTACCACAAGTGGTTGGGCATTCCGAAGTCCGAACAACCGCCCAACCACTATCGGTTGCTGGGGATTGCGCTGTTCGAAAGCGATGTCGAAGTGATCGACGCCGCGGCCAATCAGCGGATGTCGTATCTGCAGGAAGTGGCCATCGGGCCGCACGTGGATCTGTCGCAGAAGCTGCTCAACGAAATCGCCGCGGCTCGGCGGTGCCTCTTGGATCCGAAAAAAAAGGCCGAATACGACCGGCAGTTGCGCCGGGAGCTGGAATCCCGGGCAGAGGCCGACAGAAGCGGTTCCGCCGTCGCGGTGCCCGTCAACGAGGGCGAATTCGGGAGCCTGCCGTTTACGCCGGAGCCTCAGGCGGTGACCACGCGTCCGCGGCGAAGCACGCGGAAACGCGTGCCGAAGCGAACGGCCGAGCCGAGCGGTGAAGAAGCGGGTGCCGAGGCAGAACAGGCCGAAGACGACGTCGCCCGGCGGCGCAAGCTGCTGATCACGGCGGGAGTCAGCACGGTTTCGTTGCTCATCGCTATAGCGATCTACGTTTTTTCGCGAGGGGGCGCCGGGGCCGAAGGCGCGCGCGGCAAGGCCGTGCTGGTCGTCGAATGGCCTGTGGACCAGCGCAAAAATGGCCGCATCCTGGTCGACGGCAAAACCGTACGGATGCCCGAAACGGATCCCGCCGAAATCCCGCTGGAGCCGGGCGAACACCGAATCGTCTTCGAGCGTCTGGGGTACCACGACATTCCGATGCGCGACAAGTTCCTGCCGGGCGAACGAACCCGCGTCCAGCTCCGCTGGAGGCCGCTGAGGGCACAGAACACCGACGACATCGAGTGGAAGTTGCCGGGCGACTCCGGCACTCCGTCCGCAGCCAATGCCACCGGCGGGAAGACCACCGGCAAACGCTCCGCGGCGAAAAAGTCGAAAGGTGGCAAGTCCGCCGGCAAGAGTTCGAACCCCAAAAGCCCCGGCGGTGATGGCTCCCCGCGCAGGAACTCGAGCGCGAACGACAAGTCAAGCGGCGGCAGATCAGCGGGCCAGCGTTCTGCACCGAAGGGAGCGGCCGGCAGGAATGCCGGTGACAGGAGCGGCGGCAAGAAGAGCTTCCCCAAAAAGAAGGCCGGCGGCAGGGCTGCGGCTGGGCGGAAGGCGAACCGGAAGAAGTCGGCCGCAAAGAAGCCCGAGGCGAAGCGGGCCCCGACCGGAGGGAATCGAAAGTCCCCGGACGGCAACGGAAAGGCCGCGACCGGAAACTGAGGTGGCTCCACGGCCGACGCGGTGGGCCGTCGCGAAGTTTGGGACGTCCCGAAATCGGCTCGCGGTGGGCTGCGACGCTGTCGGCCGCGCCGCCGGCCGCCGCTGCCGCGAGCGGTCGTGCGCGTACCGGGGCGATACGTCGCCGGCGGTGTCTGCGGCGGGCCCAGACGTTCGCCGTGCGGACGAGTGACGGGGTGGCATGTCTGGTGCGGACGCGACGGTTGCTCGCGGAGTTGACCTTCTTCGGCCGTGTCGACGTGTTCACGACAGGCCGTTCCGACGTTTCCTGACTGTGCACCGTTGCGCGCGGTTTGGCGGTTTGCGAAAAAACGTGCGGCACGTCCGTTTTTCTGCACGAAAGTGCTCCCGCGGGACCACTTGTTTTGTCGGAGCGGGTGGCCGCGACGGTCGTCGGAACCGTCTGGCCGCCGAAGTCGTGAACGGGTTTTCAGGGCGAGGGACTGTCATGCGTCTGACGCTGAGAACGCTGCTGGCCTATCTGGACGACGTGCTGGAAGCCGAACAGGCCAAAGAGCTGGGAGCGAAGATCCAGCAGACGCCGTTCGCCCAGAGTCTGATCAGTCGGATCCGCGACGTGTTGCGCCGACGGCGTCTGATGGCGCCGGACGTCTCCGGTCCCGGGGGTGGGCTGGACCCGAATGCGATCGCGGAATACCTGGACAACACGCTGTCGCCGGACGAAGTGGCGGATGTGGAGAAGGTGTGTCTGGAATCGGACGTGCACCTGGCTGAGGTGGCGGCATGTCATCAGATTCTGGCTGCCGTCCTGGGTGAGCCGGTAGAGGTCTCCCGAACGACCCGGGAACGGATGTACGCGCTGGTCGCAGAGCCTCCGGGTGGGACAAAGGCGGCCGACGGCACACCGGAGGCTGCGGAGACTCCCGGCGAAGGGGCGGTTGGAAGGACGGACGACGCCTCGGCGGAGACACCACCCACCGCTCGCCCGAGCGCGGGGCGTTCGTCGATTCAGGAACGCTTGCCGGAGTTTCTGAAGAATCGCAGCCTTGCACAGAGGTTGCTCCCTTATGCGCTGATTGCGGTGATCGCCGCGTTCTGGTTCGGTCTGTTCTGGATGGATCCGACGTTCTTCGGGAGATGGCAGGGTGAGGGCGGGTCGGAAGCGGCCGGGCAAGTCGCTGAAACAGGAAGCACACCGTCGTCTGTGCCCGAGGCGGGCGCGGCGGCGGCGGGAGCGGAAGCCGGGCAGCCGGAGACGCCGGTTGCCGGCTCACGGGAAGAGTCTGCCGAGCCGACCGCGGGTGAGTCTGTCGCGGAACGCGTGGCGACAGCCGCCCGACCTGGGCCGCGTGGCGCAGAGCCGAAGACCCGCGCGGCGGATGCGGGCGAAGGAGTGAGCGGCGGTGCGGCGGCAACCGGTCGCACCGAATTGCCTGCGATTCCGGTCGCTTCGGCCGAGCCACCGTTGCCGCCGGAAACAGCGACGCCACGGCCCGCAGCTTCCGGGACACCTGGCGGAACGGACGCGGCTTCCCCACGGCGGCTGTTTCCCGAGGAACCGGGCGCGGCGACCGTGACGGGGGCTGGTTCGTCGGAGGGAACGCCGATGTCCGCGACTGGAACACCGCCGTCAAAAGCCGGGCAGCCGGGAACGCCCAAGGCAACCGGGCCCGTGTCCACGGGGGCGCGGGGACCGGCGGCCGGTCCGGACCGGCCGAGCGGTGTTTCCCCGGATCGCGCGGTTGCCAGTGTCGACCGCGGCCATGTGGATGAGCGGCCCGCTGCGCCTGCCCCGAAGGTCGCCTCGGAACCCGCTCTTGCGGTCGAGTACACGTCCAATGAGGGCATCCTGCTGCACTTCGATGCTGTGCGCAGAAGCTGGTTCGTGATGCCGCGCCGGTCGCTGATCCACGTGGGGGAGCAGATTGCGTGTCCAGCTCCGTTCGAAGCGGAGTTGGTGGTCGGACGCCGGCAGTTGTTGATTCGTCTGGAAGGCGGGACGCGGGTGGAACTTGGGCAGGTTTCCGCCGAGGGTGGAGTGGAACTGACGGTGCACCGCGGTCGGTTGGTGCTCACGCGCTCCGAGGCGGCCGACCTTCAGGCGGTGGTCCGCGGACAGCTTCCGCTGGATGCGATTCCGGGTGAGGGCTCCGAGGGGGCGGCGATCCCGTGCCGCGTGAAGATCGGCAAGCGGTCGTTTGCGCTGTCGCTGGACACTGCGGATGCGGTGTGTGGGGTCGAAGTTGAGCCGCCCCAGCCACGCGGGTTCGAAGACCGTTCACTCGCGGACCGTTTCGGCGGGGGCATTTTCGTCGTGCGGGGCATGGTGCGGGTCGAGGTTTCCGGACGCCGCGCCGACGTGAAGTCCGGGACCTGGATCCCGCTGTCGGCGGAACTGATCGGCGAGGATGCGACGTTACCGACTTCCCAGCTGCTCTCCGTGCCGGAGTGGTTGGGAGGCGACGAGCTGCGGAACTCGGCGATCCGCCGCCGCTATGCCACGATGTTCGAGAAGGAGTTCGATCCGGCGATGGCCGTGGAGAACGTGCTGCCGACGGTGGTGCTGAATCCTCCGCCGGGGATTTCGCAGTTGGCGGCGGAGTGTCTGGGACTGGTCGAATTCGTTCCCGGTCTGGTCAAGGCGCTGGCGCTTTCCGAATTTGAGGAGGCGCGCGAGGTGGCGGTGCGTGAACTGCGGATCTGGCTGTTGCAGCACGCGGACGATGCCAGTCGGCTCCGGGAGGCGCTGGCGGCGCATTTCGCGGAAGAGGATGTGGAAACCGTGTACCAGCTCCTGTGGGGCTATCCGCCGGACGCGGGACGGGATCCGGCCGTGTCGGCACGTCTGGTGGATCTGCTGGAACACGAACAGATCGCTGTGCGTTACCTGGCTTTCTACAACATCTACCTGTTGACCGGCCGCAAGAATGACTATCGGCCGGATGCACCGGTGGCGCAGCGGCTGGCGGGGGTGAAACGCTGGCGGATGCATCTGGAACGCGTCGGTGCGCTGGTCAAGCCCGAATGAGCGCGGTGTAGCGGGGCGTGGGAAGGGCTTCACCGATGGTCGGCCGATGGTGCCTGGAAAGGGGCGTTCAGGAAGCGTCGCGGAGCGGGCCGTGGGGGTGCGCTCGCCGTTGGGTGGCGTGGGGGAACATCGCACTGGCGGTCATGGCCTGCTGCTGTCGCGTCCGTGGAGTTGAAGCGGCCGACACGCCGGGCCGAATGGAGTCGGCCGATGCCGCCGTTGCCCGGCTGAGCGTACGGCAGCCGTCGGAGGCCGATCTGTGGCATCGGTATTTCGCCGAGCTGCGGCGGCGTGGCTTGTTCGGGCTGGCCGAGTTGGAGGCCTTACGCCGCTTGAAGGATCCGCAATCGTGGTCGGACTGGACCGTCGAACTGACCATCGAGTTGTCGGAGACGCTCGCGGCGCACGCGGTGGAACGACCGCCTGCGGAAGCGGCGACGCTTTGGAAGCACGCCGAGCAGCAGATCGAGCAGTTGTTGGATCGGCTGAAGGACGATCCGCGCCGGATGGAGGTAGAAGTCCAGCGCGGCCGGCTGCGGTACTTGCGGGCGCTGGCGGGGCTGTTGCTTCGGGAATTGCGCGTGCCTCCGGAGGAATGGCGCGCGGATGCCGAGGAGGTGGCGCGCGTCGAGACCGCTCTGGTGGAACTGGAAACTCTGGCGAAACGCCTCGAAGCCGGGCCGACGTCGGACACCGGCGAGCAGGTCCTGTCGGCGACGCGGCGCGAGCAGCTCCGCAGATCGCTGTTCCTGTGGATCGGCAGCGGTTATTGCGAGTTGTGCTTGCATGCGACGCGGGGACGATACCTGCCGATCAGTGCGTTGTTCCGGGATCAGGCGACGGCGGATGTTTTCGCGGGCTTCGCACGCGAGCGGCTCGACGCGTGGGAACGCGCGGCGCTGAGGTGGCTCGATCGACTGAAAATCCGCGGCGCATCACCGTCCGCGGCGGAACGGGAAGCGGCGTGGCGGCGGGCTCAGATTCTCCGCGTGATGGGGCGGCTGGACGAAGCGGGTGGATTGCTGACGTCGCTGGGGACGGAACCGGGCGATCCGTTGACGCAGCGTGTCGCTGCCGAACGGACTCGCCTGTTGGTGGCCCGCAGTGCGGTGCTGGAGGCGGCCGACGGGCTGCTGGCGGTGCGGCGGCGGGTGGGAACGGTTTCGGCGGAGCTGCACTATCTGAACGGCGTGGTGCTTTTCGAGTTGGCAGGAGTGGCCCGCGATGCGGGCAAAGCCGAAGCAGCCGACGAATTGAAGCTTCAGGCGGAGGCGCATCTGCGACGCGCCGAGGGGCAAGGTGGCTTCTGGGGGCAATGGGCGCGGCGGGAGCGGCGTCGTCGGGAGGTGGAAGCAGAGGTCGGGCGGGATCTGGCCAGGCGGTTGGAGAGGGCGGAGTGGCTGCTGGAGCTGCAGCGATTCGACCAGGCGGCCAAGGCGTACGGCGAGGCGGCTGTGGCGGCGTACCGTGAGCAGCGGATGGGCGTTGCATTCGACGCGGCGTACCGACGGGCGTCGCTGTTGTACCGCCTGCAGCGTTGGCCCGAGGCGCACGTCGCGTTTGCCGAACTGTCCGAGCGATTCGCCCAGAATCCGCAAGCGGCATCGGCCGCATTGCTGGCGGCTGATGCCCTGATTCGGTGGTCCCGGCAGCAGCCGAACGTGGTCGGGCCGGAACGGGTCGAAACGTTCCTGGCGGAGGCGGCGAAGCGGTTCGATGGACGTCCCGGAGCGCTGTCGTTGCGCCGGATGCTGGCGCGATGGTACGAAACACGTGGGCGTTTCGTTTCTGCATTGCGCCAGTATGAGCGGATCGTGGCTGCCGACCGGAAGGCGGCCCGAGCGGTGGGAAACGGTGCCGCGAGCGATCGGCCCGGGGACGCGCCGCGTCCGGCGGAATGGTTTGCGGCCCTGGCTGGGGTCGCTCGCTGTTACGAGCGGATCATTGCGGAGGCGCCTGCGGACGGGCCGGAAGGCGGAGCTGCAGCGGACCGGTCCCCGCCGAGGGCGGCCGATCGGGCGATCGACGATCGTGCCGTCATCCGGGGGCGGTCGCGGGTGCAATGGACGTCCGACGCGATCGACCGGCTCGAAGCGTTGGTGGAAAACGGAAGGCGATGGAGCGCTGAGCAACCCGCCGCGGAGGTCGCCATGCCGTGGATGGAGACGCTGCTGCGGCTGGCGCGGATGGAGCTGGTCCACCGACCGGGGGCGGATGTCCGGGCCGATCGGTTGCTGAAACAGGCGTTGGAATTGGGCAGTCGTCTGGAAGGGCAACTCGCCGACGAGGACGACCGGCGGACTCTCGACGGGCTGATCCGTGCAGCACGTCAGTTGCGGGTGATTTCGCTGGCCAGCCAGGGGCGGATCCAGGAGGCTCGCGAACTGCTCCGCACGGTGGCCGGATCGAATACGGATCATCTGCTGGCGGTGATCGACGGCTTGACGGCGGCGGCGCGGACTGGAGAGCCGGAGCTGCGGCGGCGGTTGGCCGATTTGCAGTTGATGGCGGCGGCAATGCTGGTCGGCGAGGAAGCCCGCAGCGTCGGTGCGGGCAAGGCCACCGCGCAACGTCGCGAATTGACTCCAGAGCAGAAGGTCCGGGTGTATTCGGCCCTCGCCGAAGCTTTTGCGGAGACGCGGCAGCCACAGCGGGCCGTGGATGCGGTGCGGAAGGCCCTGCGACTGGCGCCGCGGGATCGCGCATTGCGGCTGCGTTTCGCCCGGTTGCTGGTCGAATGTGGTGATCGCACCTGTCTGGCCGAAGCGCTCGCGCTGTGGCGGTGGATCGAGCAATCGGCGGCGGAGGGAAGCCGCGAGTTTCTCGAGGCCCGCGGTGAGATCGTCCGCTGTTTGCTCGGACTGGGACAGCGGGACGCGGCCTTGAAGCTCGCCCGCGTGACACGGTTGCTTTACGAGACGGACGAGTATCCCGAGCTGTGGCAAGAGCTGCACAGGCTGGAGGCAGCCGCGACACGGGACGGCGGTCGATGAGCAGCCGGCATCGTTGCGGGCGCAGAAGTTCGACGCTCTGCGCTACACGTTCGGGACCGGAGTCCGATAATGACGAGCGACTGCGGGGGCTGCGATCCTGCAACCGAATGCCGCATTCCAACGTAGCGGAGGCGGCGAACGTAACCGATAGGAAACCGGCGCCGGCCGACTGAACGTTCATCGGAAACGGTGCGTGGATTTCGGGTGGTCTGCACGGACGGGCGGGCACTGAGCCGAAGGGCCGAGGAAGCTTCGTGATCGAGTCGTGGTGGCCAATGGGAAAAGAACCGATCTCGAACAACCCGGATGAGGAGCTCTTCGTGGCGGTGGATGGTGCGTCGTCGTCCGAACCCGGCGATACCGGCGACGCGGATGACGCCGTCATCGGTCAGGCGTTCAAGCGTTCGCTGTGCGTGATCGGAACGCTGGTGGGGCTCGCAGTGGTCGTCGTCGTGTACCGCGCCTGGACGCGCCCGCCGGAGGCGGTGACGGAAGCCGCCGTGCCCAGCCTGCCGCCGCCGATCGAGACGCCGGTGGAAGAGATTCCGCCACTGCCGTTCGCGGACGTGACCAGGCAGGCCGGAATCGACTTCGTCCATCACAACGGTGCGCGGGGGCAGAAGCTACTTCCCGAGACGATGGGTGGGGGCTGCGCTTTCCTGGATTACGACAACGACGGCGATCAGGACATCCTCTTCGTCGACTCCGACCTGGTTCCGGGGTCGGATTGGGCCACTCCCGCCGGGGCGGGAGGCGGAGCCGCGGCGTCGAGGGAGCCGGGCGGCTCGGCGGGCCGGCGACACGCCAGCGTGCGGCTGTACGCCAACGACGGAGCGGGCCGTTTCCGGGACGTCACGGTGGAGGCGGGCTTTTCGGACGTTTTCTATGGGATGGGGCCGGCGTGTGGCGACTTCGACAACGATGGCTGGGTGGATGTGTTCGTGACCGCCGTGGGGGCCAACCGTCTGTATCGCAACGAGCATGGTCGCTTCGTCGACGTGACCGAGCAATACGGAGTCGCCGGTCCGTCCACGGAATGGAGCACCAGCGCCGGGTGGTTCGACTATGACAATGACGGCGATCTGGATCTGTTTGTTTGCAATTACCTGCAGTGGACGCCGGAGAACGATCTGGCTCAGAACTTCCAGTTGACCGGGGGCGGCCGCGCCTATGGTCGGCCGCAGGACTTCGGCGGGACCTATTCGCAGTTGTTTCGCAATGACGGGGATCATTTCACCGACGTTTCCGCCGAGGCCGGGATCCGGATCGACAATCCGGCGACGGGCAAACCGATGGGCAAATCGCTGGGAGTGACCTTCTTCGACGTCAACGGCGACGGGTGGTTGGACATCTTCGTGGCCAACGACACGGTGCAGAATTTCCTGTTCCTGAACAACCACGACGGGACCTTCCGGGAGGTCGGCGCTCTGGCCGGGATCGCCTTCGACAGCGAAGGTCGGGCCCGCGGTGCGATGGGGATCGACATTTCGCACTTCCGCAACGATGAGCACATCGGTGTGGCGATCGGCAACTTCGCGAACGAGATGACCGCGCTGTACGTTTCGCGGGACGGAGATCTGTTCCTCGATGAGGCCGTCACGTGCGGGCTGGGACCGGCGACGCGGTTGGAGCTGACCTTCGCCGTGCTGTTCATCGACTGCGATCTGGACGGACGCGACGATCTGTTCGCCGCCAACGGCCACCTGGAGAACGACATCAACCGCGTGCAGCCCAGCCAGCACTACAAGCAACCCCCGCAATTGTTCTGGAACCGCGGCCCGGATGCGCCCGACGAGTTCGCTGCGGTGCCCCGCGAGCGGGTCGGCCCGGACTTCCTCCGACCGATGGTCGGGCGTGGAGCCGCGTATGCCGATATCGACGCGGACGGCGACCTGGATCTGCTGGTCGTCGAAAACGGCGGTGCGGCACGCCTGTTGCGGAACGACCGAAGGAACGCGCACCACTGGCTGCGGCTGAAGCTGGTCGGCCGTCGGTCGAACCGCGATGCGATCGGGACGCGAGTGGTGGCTCACGTAGGCGACCGCCGTCTGACGCGCTGGGTGATGCCGACCCGCGGTTACCTTTCGCAGGTGGAGTTGCCGGTGACGTTCGGACTGGGTGATGCCGATCGCGTCGACCGCCTGGAAATCCGCTGGCCGCTCGGTGCTCGGACGGTTCTGAAAGACGTGTCCGCCGATCGGCGGATCGAGGTCGTGGAGCCGGACCCAGAGCAGCCGGCTGAGTGAGCGCGCACGGCATGCCGCACTGCCTGGTGGGCGGCGGGTGCGGTGCGAACGTCGCGGGCGCGGGGCCGGGGCCTCTCGGCGGGCCACCTACCGCAGTCGAGAGTGAAAAGGGGCGGCGCGGCGGCACGGTTCCGGTCGTGCGGCTTTCCACGCCGAACGCCGCAATGCGATCTCGACGCCGGTTGGGTCGGCGTGCGGGAATCGTCCTTTGGATCGGCATCCGACGGTGAAATGTCGGCTGTTCCGTCCGACGTCAGCGTGGTGCTCCCAAGGTGACCTCAAACGTCAGCCGCTTGCCGTCGCGCAACACTTCCACCTTCACGGTGTCACCGGCGGAGAAACGACGCAGCGCCAGGTCGAAGTCTTCCAGGTTGCCGATCTTGATGTCGTTCAGTTTGACGATCACGTCGCCGCCCTTGAGACCGGCTTTTTCGGCGGGACTGCCGGGGGCCACTCCACTGATGGCGTAACCGGGCTGATCGCCGCCGAAGTCGGGGATGCTGCCGAAGTACGGACGGTCGCCGGTGCGGGCGGGACGGCTGGGACGGGCGACAGCCACATACTCGGGACGCTGCGGCGCGGCGGCGACCTCGAGCACGATGTCCTTCAGCAGCCCCACGATTCGGGCCATGCCCTCGGCGTTGATCTTCTGCCAATCGTCACTGGGGCGGTGGTAATCCGCGTGGTTCCCGGTGAACAGGTGCAGCACGGGGATCTTGCGCGCGTAGAAGGATGCGTGGTCGCTGGGGCCGAAGCCGTCGGGGGTCAGTTTGAGGTTCAGCCCGTATCGCGGGGCGAGGCGCTTCAGCAATGGTTCCCACTGCTTCGCCGTTCCGCTACCCATCACGATCAGCTTGTCGTCCCGCAGTCGGCCCACCATGTCCATGTTGAACATGGCGATCGTTTTCTCCAGTGGGAAGACGGGGTGCCGGACGTAGTAGCTGGAGCCGAGCAGGCCGCGTTCTTCGGCAGTGAAGGCGATGAACACGATGGTCCGCGGCAAACGGTGTTTTTCACGGCCCAGCTGGCGCGCCAGCTCGATCAATGCGGCCGTTCCGGAGGCGTTGTCGTCGGCGCCGTTGTGAATGTCCTTCGAGCGCGGCGCCAATGAGCCGACGCCGCCGCGTCCGAGATGGTCGTAGTGTGCGCCCACGACGATCACCTCGTCGGCGTGGGGACCGGTCCCGCGCAACACACCGATGACGTTGCGCGCCTCGACGCGTTCACGCTTCAGATCCACATCCAGATCCACCGTCCAGCCCTTCAGCTTCCGGCTGGCCGGCTTGAGCGTACGGTCGATCTGTTCCGCGATCTCGTCCAATGTCCGGCCGGTGGCGGCCTTCAGGATTCGGTTGCAGACGGATTGCTTGATGTGGACCACCGGCATGGTACGGCCGCCGGCCTCGTGGCCACCGTAGCCGAACGGCATCAATGGGTCCGCATCGAAGTTCGCCTGGCGCTGTTTGGCCTTGATCAGTGCAGCGACGGTGTCTTGGAGTCTTTTTTGCCGTTGCTGCAGTTCCGCGGCGTTGTCGGCGTCGGCCGCAGCGATCTGCTCGGCCAAATCCGCAATGCGTGCGGCGAGCTTTTTCAGCTGGTTCTGCAAAGCTTCTTTGTTCTTGCGAACCGTGAAGGGATCATTGACGAACAGCACGGCGGCGGCTCCGGCCCCATAGGCGTGCGAAACTTTGGTCAGCAGCGCGGCGTGTCGGGATACCTGCCCGTGCGGTCCTGCGAACGGACTGTGCGGATCGCCCTGGCGCGGCGTCCGCCGCATGATGATCACCGCTTTCCCTTTCACGTCGACTCCGGCGAACTCGTCGAAGGCCGGTTTTTCCGCGCGGATTCCATAACCGCAGAACACCAGCTCGGCCTCGACGTGTCCCGAGGACCCGAACGAACAGGCGTTGAATTCCTTGCCGGGCTTGAGCGCGATTCGATCACCTGCGGGACTGTATACCGCCATCTGTGGCGGCTTGGCGAGCGAGCTGCCGATGGTGACGGTGAAGCGTTGAAAGGCGTCGCCGTCGACGGCCGTCACATCCAGTCCGGCCTCGGCGAACCGCCGTTTGATGAACTCCGCAGCTTCGTCCAGACCACGCGTGCCCAGTCCGCGGCCTTCCAGTTCGTCCGACGCGAGGTATTTCACGTCGGCGAGCATTCGCTGAGCTGCCTCCCGAAGTGCCGCGGCGTCCAGTGTGTCACTCGGCGATTCGCTGGAGGGCTTCTCGACCGCCTGCGCGGCCTTCGCAGGCCCGGCTTGCCGGGGAGTCCCCGGAGCGACGACGAGACCACGCCTCGTGTCCGCCGCGGCAACGGTAATCCGAGCAGGCGCGCGGCGATCCGCCGGGCGGTGTGGTGCCGCGACAGCGCCACGGACCGTCGGGGCGATCCCGCAGATGAGCACCACGGCGAAGCCCAGCAGAGGCACGGCGGCTCCCGGCGCGAGGCGGCGTTGAGGAATTCCGGCAATCGGCGTGGTGGGCCGCGCCGACGCCGTCGTGAACGCCGGGTACCGTTCGCCGAGGGTGACGCCCCGACGGCCGGCACGATTCCCGATGGCTGTACCGACTCGCATCCGACGGTCATCGATAGCGTCATTCATGGTTCGTTCCTTCCCAGGTGGCCTTGACCGGAGCGGGTGAGGGCCCGGGCAAACATGCGCGGGCGATTCCCGGCGATGTGAAGCCTTGGGCATCCGTCGCCGGGCGGAACTCCGAACGATTCGCGCGGCTACGGCAGAAGACGCGCGGGCACGGACACCGCACGCGGCAACGCTTCCGTTGCATTGTCGGCGAAGACGTGAGCGTTGCAACGCGCGGGCTGCCGCGGTAATCTGTCACGGTTTTGAACAGTCAAAAATTCGTGGCCTCGTCCAGCCGTGTGCGGCACTGAGCGGAAGGAGGCGGCCGGAAGCCCGTCACGGGGTGGGGAGTCCGGATCGCCGGTTCCCGTTTGGACCGTCGGCTGTAGGCACCGAAACACCGAATCACAGCAACACCGAGAGGCCGCCGCGGGCGCGGCATCGGCAACGGCCGCGGGACGGACGGCAACGGAGAGAACCGCAGATGATCCCGTGTCGAAGTGGGAAGCTGGACCGTTTCGCGCGCAGCGATTGGTGCGGGGATCGTCACCGGGGGACTGCATGCCGGTGTGCCGCCGTCGGGGCCGCGGGAAGCTGCTGCAGACGGCTGCTTTTACCGGTCGCCGTCCTGGCGGCAACGATTGCCGGATGCAACGATGGGACCGCAGGGAACGGCACGGACAACTCCACGCCGGCGGATCGGGGAAACGACCCCAGGTTGCGGATCGTGTGCACTGTCGGGATGGTGGCCGACATCGTGCGCCGCGTTGCCGGCGAGCGAGGCGACGTTGTGTCGTTGATGGGAGAGGGGGTCGATCCGCACCTGTACAAGCCGACGCGGAACGACGTGCGGACCCTGCTGAGCGCGGACGTCGTCTTCTACAATGGCCTGCTGCTGGAAGGGCGGATGACCGATGTGCTCACACAGGTCGCCCGCCGCGGCGTGCCGGTGTACGCCGTGACCGAGGGGATTCCGCGGGACCGGCTGCGTGAGCCGCCGGAGTTTCAGGGGCATTACGATCCGCACGTATGGATGGACGTTTCGCTGTGGAAACTGGCGATGCAGTTTGCGGCGGAGCGGCTGGCGGAGCTGGATCCGACGGCAGCGTCCGATTACCGGCGGCGGGCGACCGAATACGCCGTGCAACTGGATCGACTGGACGCATATGTCCGGCGGGTGATCGGTTCGATTCCCGCACGTCAGCGGTATCTGGTCACGGCCCACGACGCGTTCGGCTACTTTTCACTGGCTTATGACATTCCGGTTCGTTCCGTGCAGGGCATCACGACCGAATCGGAGGCGGGGGTCGACGATGTCGTGCGGCTGGTGGACTTCATCGTCCAACGGCGGATCCCGGCGGTTTTCGTGGAATCCAGCGTGAATCCCAAGACGGTGGAAGCGATCGTGGCCGGTGCGGCGCGGCGCGGTTGGACGGTGCGGATCGGGGGGACGCTGTTCTCCGATGCGATGGGGCCGCGGGGGACGTACGAAGGGACGTACGTCGGCATGATCGATCACAATGCGACGACGATCGCTCGGGCGCTGGGCGGCGAGGCGCCGCAACGCGGGCTGAACGGGCGGCTGAGCTTGATTCGTGAGCGTTCTTCGGCGGAGCGTGGAGCGAACGCTTCCAACGGAGGAAGCATTGGCAATCGAACCGCGCGGTGAGCGGCCGTGGTTTCGGGCGACCGGAACGAATCGAGGACGGCAAGGTGGGCAAGGCGGACCGGCAGGTGACGGGTGCGGCGCGTGAGGACGCGGACACGGGCGCTTTCGAATATGCGCTCTCCGTGCATGACATGACGGTGGCCTATCACCGTCGCCCAGTACTGTGGGACATCGATTTCGATGCGCCCGCCGGGAAGCTGATCGCGATCGTGGGCCCCAACGGCGCCGGCAAGACCACGCTGATCAAGGCCGTCCTGGAACTGGTCCCCCGGATTTCCGGAGAGGTGCGGATCTTCGGCCGGCCTTACCGCGAACAGCGGCACCGCGTGGCCTACGTGCCTCAGCGGAACAGCGTGGACTGGGACTTTCCCGTGACGGCGCTCGACGTGGTGGTGATGGGACTGTACCGGCGGATCGGCTGGTGCCGTCCCGTCCGCCGGCAACACCGTCTTCGCGGGCTGGCCGCTCTGGAGCAGGTCGGGATGGCCGACTATGCGGACCGTCAGATCAACCGCCTGTCCGGCGGGCAGCAGCAGCGGGTGTTTTTGGCGCGGGCGCTCGTCCAGGACGCCGATCTGTACCTGATGGACGAACCCTTCGCCGGCGTCGATGCCGCCACGGAACGTGCCATCGTTCAGGTTCTGCGGGCGCTGCGACACCGTGGAAAGACGGTGGTCGTCGTGCATCACGATCTGCAGACGGTCCAGGAGTACTTCGACGAGGTGATCCTTTTGAACATGCGAGTGGTCGCCGCCGGACCGACCGAAGAGGTGTTTACCCCCGAGAACCTCCGTCGCACCTACGGCGGTCACCTGTCTCTGCTGGAACGGGTCGGGCAGCGGATGACGCTGCGTGACGGTCGTTGAGGACACCGGTGCGTTTCGCGGTTCATGCCCCAGCGGCACCGGGAGCGCAGGCGTTTCCACCGCGGAGCGAACCGGTCGCCTTCGGGGTGTCTCGTCGCGAGGACGGCGGCCTGCGACGCACGCTGCGGCGGATGGAATCGGCGTCACCATGGTCGAATGCAGCTTGAACGGATTGCTGAACTCGGCGCATCTGCACTGGCCGGGATGGTCGGAGCTGCTACGCGTGCTCAGCTTGCGCGACTTCAACACCCGCGTGGTGATGCTGGGCACGACCTTGCTGGGCATGGCCGGAGGGTTGATCGGCACGTTCCTGTTGCTGCGCAAGCAATCGCTGGTCGGCGACGTGATCAGCCATGCGACCCTGCCGGGGATCGGGATCGCTTTTCTGGTGATGGAAGTGGCGTCGCCGGGGACGGGCAAATGGTTGCCGGGGTTGTTGCTGGGAGCGTCTGTTTCCAGCCTGTTGGGGGTGGCCTGCTTTCGGGCCGTGGTACGTTTCAGCCGCGTCAAGGACGATGCGGCGCTGGCGATCGTGCTGAGTGTCTTTTTCGGTCTGGGGATCGCGCTGTTCACCGTGATCCAGTCCGTGCCGAGCGGAAATGCGGCCGGGCTGCACCAGTTCATCTTCGGCAAGGCGGCCGCTTTGCTGCCTGAGGACGTGGCGCTGATCGCCGGCGTTTCCACGGTTGTGGTGTCGGTGACTGCGCTGCTGTTCAAGGAGCTGTTGGTGCTGAGCTTCGACTCGGGCTTCGCCGCGGCGGCGGGCTATCCGACACAGGTATTGGACGCGGTGCTGATGCTTCTGGTCGTCGCGGTGACGGTGATCGGATTGCAGAGCGTCGGGTTGCTGCTGGTGGTGGCGATGCTGATCATTCCCGCCGCGGCCGCGCGATTCTGGGTTCAGCGGGCGCCTGCCATGGCGGTCGTCGCCGCGCTGATCGGGGGAATCGGCGCGTGGGGTGGCGTGGTGGTCAGCGCGTTGTTTCCGCGGATGGCGGCGGGGGCCATCATCGTGCTCGTGACCGCGACCATGTTCGGCGTCAGCATGCTTTTCGGTCGGCGGAACGGAGTGGTGCAGCGTTGGCGGGAGCATTTCTGGCTGCGTGCGCGGACCGAACGCGAACACCTGTTGCGGGCGTTTTTCGAGCTGGTCGAGGCACGTGATCCAAACGCCGTCCGGTGGGCCGGCTTGGAGCCGATGGCGGACGAGACGGCGGTATCCGTCGGCGAACTGGTCAGCAAACGCCGCTGGACGCGGCGGAAGGTGATGCGACTGATCCGCCGGGCGATCCGGGAGGGATTGGTCCAGGCCACGTCCGGAGGGCGGTTCCGGCTGACGCGCCGCGGATTGGCGGAAGCCCGCCGGGTCGTGCGGAACCATCGGTTGTGGGAGCTGTATCTGATCCGCCACGCCGATCTGGCGCCGGCTCTGGTCGACCGCAGCGCGGACGCGATCGAACACGTCCTCAGTCCGGAGATCGTCGACGAACTGGCGGCCGAGTTGCAGGAGCAGTATCCGTACCTGGCCGTTCCGCCGAGTCCGCACGCCACCGGTCCGGCCGCCGGCGACGGGTGAGAGGCACCATCGGTTTTACGTTCCACGTTCGGCGTCACACCGCAGTGACCAGTGGAAGCGGCAACGGCCGCGGCCGTCGGGCTGCAGAGGCCAGCGAGCCACCACCGCCGCGCTCTGCTGCACCAGTTCGTAGCCCGATTCCGAGCCGTTGACCGTGCAGATCGGGAAGGTCCACCAGGTGCATGCCGGCCGTGCGACGAAGTTCAAGCGCAGCCCCAGCCACTCGTCGACGACGGACAGCGAGCGTTCATCGGAAGTGCTGGTGACCGCGTGCAGGCGTCCCAATTTGCGGTCGCGGCACAGGAAGTAGCGGTCGTCCGCGTCTGCCGCCAGCCCGGCAATGTGGAATTCCACGGCGAACGCGAATTCCGGTTCCGCCGGCAGCCCATCGAGAGTATAGGTGACGTCGATTCGCTCCGGCCGATCGATGCGCAGCTCGAGCCGTTTGGTGACACCGACCATGGCGTCGGCCACCGGTCCCGCCGCCCGCAGTCGCACACGCAACACGCCCCGCCGTGCGTCTTCCGTGACCGCGAGAACGCGGTATGGGGCCGTGGCGAAGCCACCCAGCGTCCGCCGCCCGCGCTGCAGGTCGCGTGCGGTCGCGTCGGGCGTGAGAAAATGGTCCACCAATCCTTTGCGACGCCAGCGATCGTAGACCAACCAGCGGTCCAGATCGGGGCGCTTCAGACGAACCGCTTCATGAATGCTCGCGACACCGGCACCGCTGCGGGACGCCGATCGCTCCGCAGCGCCGGGGGCCTCGGACGAGGCCGATACTCCGGCTCGACCCGTGGTGCGCGGGAGCGCGGACTCCCGTCCCGCCTGCGCGTCCCCGTCGTCGTGGCGGGCGTCCGCCCGCTGCGGATTGGCTTCGGTCGCTCGCTCTGCGGCCTTCGGATTCCGCGGGACGGCTTCCTCGCGGCGCAAGCGGCGGCATGCCATGCGGACTTCTTCGTGGTAGGCCTCGGGACGGCGGTCCATCGTGGCCAGCACATTGTAGGCGAGCGGTATCAGATCCAGTTCCGTCAGTTGGCCTCCCCGATGGGGCACCAGGAACAGATCCAACGCGGGAGTGCGGAGCCGGATTTCCTCGCGTCCGTCCGCATCGAAATCACCCTGGACGGCTCCGAATGACGGCAACGAGGCGGTGTCGGCCGCCGCGCCGGCGACCGTCTCGGGCGCCGCCGGCCGACTTGTGGCGGAGCGGCGTGCCGGTGAATGTTCGACCGCGGACAGATCGCCGCAGGGCGGGACGGAGCACCGGTCGGCCTGGCCTCGCAGTCCGCGGTACCAGCGGTCCAGACACTCTTCGGCACGAATCAGATGGTGATACACGGCAGAGCGGAGAAAGGGGAGGTACAGTCCGCCGAAGGCGCCGTGCCAGTACGGGCAATTGCATTGCGCCTGATAGAGGTGATCGCGTGCGGCGTCGAGCTCGTCGGGAAGCGGCGGTGCCTGACGGAGGTCCACCTGGAGTCCGCGGGCCGCTGCGTGGAGCCGTTGGCTGACAAGCATCATGCGGCAGTACATCTCGTTCGCTTCGTCGTAGCGGCGGCGGAAGTTGCGCCACGAGGCACCGCGGAGCAGTTGCGGCAGACGCCCGGCGAGCGGAGAGTCCCGCAGTGCGGCCGCCAGGCGTTTCTGCTCCAGTTGCAGTTCCGGCGGCAAGGCCCATTCGGTCATCTCGCGATAGCTGCATTCGGGCAATTGCACCCGCCCGGCCGGTGGTTCCGTGTCGACCACGTCGCACAGTCGCACCGTCTGCAGCCAGTCGGCATTGTCCTGCAACGCGCGGAAGAAGCGCCGGAGCCAGCCGCGCTGGTAGACGTGCTGTTTCGTTCCCGGCCAGGTCCCGAACTTTTCGCCGTCGTCGCCGAAGACAACCGTGGCTCCCGGATGACGCCGCGCGATTCGTCGCAAAAAGCGGATCGTGCGGCCCACGGAGCGGAACGGAATCAGGTAGCGCAGCCGTTCGTTTCCGGGAAACACACGCAGGGTGTGTCCCTGGTCCTCGGTGAGGAAATGGCCGAAGAGTTCTTCGGCGGGCACGCCCGTGGAGAGAAAGTGATGATCGTCCAGGATCGTGTACTCGATGCCGGCCTGTGCGAGGTCCCCGGTGAAGCACGGTTCCCAGACACGCTCGGGAGTCCACATTCCGCGGATCCGGGTGCCGAACACGTCCGCGAGCCGGCGGGTGTAGCGGCGGATCTGGCCGATGCGGTCGCGGCGGGGGATTCCGGCGAGGATCGGCTCGTACTGCGGACCGCCCAAGACCTCAATGCGGCCGCTGTCGATCAGCCGCCGCACGCGATCGACGTAATCGGCCGCGTGGGCGAGCAACCACTCCAAGAGGCTCCCCGAGATGTGCAGGGACATGCGCAGCGGCGCGTGTCGCTCGAACAAGTCCAGGAACGGGCGGTAGCTGTCTTCGCAAGCCTGGCGGACGACGAAATCGAAATTGCCGATCGGCTGGTGATTGTGGATGACCAGTGCCAGCTTCAGGCGGTTTCCGTTCCTTGCGGGGCGGCTCATCGGATGCGGGACCTCCCTGTCGGCGGGAATGCGATTTCGACGCCGGACACCCCCCAGCGCGCGGGTTGATCTCGGGCGCATGTCGCCGGGAGTTTGGCGATTTTGCCCTCCGACGCTGTTCGGATGTTTGACAGGCCCATGGCTCGTTCTAGGTTCGAGAAAAGTCGCGGACATTGCGCGCAGCACACCGCAGTGCTTGCACGGAGGCGGTACGCGGGCAACGGCGACGCCATCGGCTGGTCGCGGACGGCGGCCGGGCGACCGGGCGGCCAAGGCTGATTCCGGACGGGGCGGCGCACGGACGGCGACACGGGAGCTGCACGCGTCATGTGACCGTCACCCCTGGGAGAACGCAGCATGCTACAACGTCCTGATGGTCACGGCGAGATCGAAGCGGCCCGGCGGGCGACGCAGCAGTCGAAGGCCGTTGCGGTGGCGAGAAGGTTCGATTGGTTGCCGGCCGGGATTCGAACCGGCGATCACGGAGAAATCTCCGCTCTCCTCCGCTTCATTTGCGAAGACTCGGGTCCGACCGCAGTGGAGTACGCCGTGATGCTGATGATGATCATCTCGGTGTGCGTCGGAGCGATCGGGGCAATCGGAACCCTGGCCGACGGTTTCTTCACGGACGCCAAGCAGACGTTCGGCAGCGCCGACTGATGCGGGTCTTGTTCGGTGGGCTGCAGGCGACGACAATGCATCCGGCGGGCCGTGAGTGACGCCCGGTTTTTTTCGGACTGCGAGGGCACCGCCGCGAGTCGCCTCGGGGCGGCGGAGCGGCGCACGGCGGCCGGATGCCGCCGTTGACGGGCGTTGAAGTCGTTTGGTCGGCGATTCCGTTGCGAGCGGCCCGCATGTCCAGCAAACGATTCGGTCCCTTCGAACTGCACGAACGCCTGGGCGCCGGCGGCATGGGCGTGGTGTACCGTGCGGTACACCGGCCCAGTGGTCGCGAGGTGGCTCTGAAGATTCTTCCGCCGGCTCTGTCGGCGAATCGGAAGCTGGTCGCGCGGTTCGAGCGCGAAATGGCGATCCTCAAGAAGCTGGATCACCCCAACATCACCCGGTATTACGGCGGAGGAAGAATCGACGGCCACCAGTTCTATGCCATGCAGTTGATGCGCGGCGGAACGCTCGAAGACGAACTGAAACGCAAGGGCCGGCTGACCTGGGAACAGACCATCGACTACGGCATTCAGATCTGCGCCGCGCTCGATCACGCTCATAGCCATGGCATCATCCACCGCGACCTGAAGCCCGCCAACCTGTTCCTGACCGAGGACAGGCGTCTGGTGCTCGGTGACTTCGGGATCGCCCGCGACACCGACGCGACGGCACTGACCGCCGCGGGCTACACGGTCGGAACCTACGCGTACATGGCTCCCGAACAGATCACCGGCAAGGTTCCCGTTTCGCCGAAGACCGATCTTTATGCCCTGGGCTGCGTCCTGTTCGAGATGCTCACCGGGCGGCCACCGTTCCAGGGCCAGACGCAGCCCGAGCTGCTCTACCAGCACGTCCACAAGAAGCCGCCGCGCGTGGCGGAGTTTGCCTTCGACTGTCCCGTCTGGCTGGAAGACCTGGTTCTGCAACTGCTGGCGAA
Source organism: Planctomycetota bacterium (assembly GCA_003696385.1). Lineage (GTDB taxonomy): Bacteria > Planctomycetota > Planctomycetia > Planctomycetales > Planctomycetaceae > J052. Next base: position 33,434 of record RFHO01000060.1, read on the forward strand.
GGATCCCCAGGACCGCCCGCACGATGCCCCGTTCGTCGAAATGAAATTGCGGGAAGTGCCGCAGAAGGTGGCCGAACAGACCAGCCTCACACAGCACGTCGCCCAGGGCGGGGCCACCGTCGTCGCACGCAAGACCGACGCAGAACAGCTCAAGCGCTCGCTGAAACGCAGGAAGAAGAAACGCTCTCCGGATCAGCCGTTCTATGAGCGAACCTGGTTTCTGGCGACGTGCCTGGCCGCCGTGCTGGCTCTGGCGGCGTGGATGCTGCGTCCCGCCAGCGAAGAGGAGCTGTTCCGTCAGGCCGAACGGCTGATGGCCACGGACGACCCGCTCAAGTGGCAGGAGGCACGCGATCGGTATCTGCTGGAACTGCTCGAGCGTTTTCCGGGTGGCCAATATGCCGACCGCGCGCAGGAGTATCTCGACCGGCTGGCCGCCTATCAGGCCGAACGCCGTGCCATGCTCAACATCCGCCTCGGTCGCGCGCCGCAGTCCGAAGGCGAACGACTGTTCGTCCGCGGCTATCGGTACGAGCAGTTCGGCGACCGGCTGAGTGCCCTGGAACACTACCGCAGCATGGTCCGCCTGCTCACGCAACCGGACGGCCGTGCCGGTTCGAAAAACGCATCGGACTCCGCCGGTACGCTGTCGGAGGCGGACCGGGCATTCGTGGCGCTCGCGAGGCAGCGGATTCACGAAATCGAAACCGCCGGTGACCTGACCGACCGTGCCACGCTGCTCAATCAGGCGCTCGCGCGGGCCGACGAACTGTGGCAACAGGGGCAGACTCTGAAGGCGCGGGAGATCTGGAACAGCATCATCACGCTTTATGGTGACAACCGCGAATTCCAGGCGCAGGTCGACCGGGCCCGCGCCGCTCTCGACGGCGAACGCGCGCCCGGTGCGCTGTCCTCCGACTCCGGACAATCACGGTTCGTACCGCGCTTTCGCCCTCTGCGCGAAAACGTCACGTTCTCGGAATCTGCCCGGAAGCCGACGCGTCCCTAGCGGCATCGCGTCGGAAACACGGCCGAGCGTCTCTGTCACGCGGTCCGGCATCTGCTGGTGAGAGCCGCGGGGTGCATCCGCTGGCACGCAATGCGTCCACGCAGCTATGCTGGCGCCTGCTTGCCGTTGACCGTCGCGTCCGACCGGGCAGTCGTTCATCATGGCGCATCGGCGAGGGAATGAACGGGTCGGTCGACCGAGCCGTCGCTTCACGAAACGACGGCGCGTGGCGTGAGGCTCACCAGTGCCGCCCGGACGTCTTTCTTTCAAACCGGGAGTACTCGACCGATGAGGACTGCGCACGTTCTGGCGATCGCTTTCGGTCTGTTCGCGATGCCCATGGCACGGGTCCATGCGGAATACAAGGAGGTCATGGACCCGAACGGTTTGACGAAGAACCTGCGAACGGACTACGGGCTTGTCGACGACGGCGGCAGATCGGATCAGAGCGCGGTCGTGCAGAAGGCCATCGATGCCGTGGCCGCATCCGGCGGAGGCCGTCTGATCCTTCCGCGAGGCACGTACCGCTTCGCCGGGATCTACCTCAGGTCCAACGTGCACCTGCTCGTCGAAGGCGGAACGGTCATCAAGCCCCAGTGGCCCGCCGGGACGAAGGCCGTCGTTTTCCTGCTGGACGCGCAGCCGCCTGCCGATCGCAAGCGGGCGCGGCAGCACGAGCGCGATTTCATCGAGAACGTCAGCATCCGTGGTCTGCGGGGGCGGTTCGTCGTCGACTATTCCGACCGGAAACCTCGCAGAGGTGAAGGGATCCGGGCCGTTCTGTGCCGCATGGTGCGGAACTTTCTGATCGCCGACATGGACGTTCTGGACAACGCCACGACCTACTGTGGCATCACGCTCGCGCCGACGCGGTCGACCCGGGACGACGTTGACGAATGGGAGGTGACGCGGCCGACGAACGGCACCATCCGGAACTGCCGGATTTTCAATGCCAGTCCGGGGTACGGCCTGGTCCAACCGCACGGCGCGCAGTCGGTGCACTTCGAGGA
>RFHO01000061.1 GCA_003696385.1 Planctomycetota bacterium
CCACCGGTCCGCCGCCGCAACATGCCGTCCGAGCGCTGTCCGGCTGCCGGTACTCCGGCGACGTCGAGGATCTGTTCGGCCGCTCTCAGTGACGCGCCGGGCCGGGCCGCGTGGGACGCCAATGCGTCGATCCGGGTCGTGACTTCGGTCAGCGCCGCCGGATCGCTCAACCACCGGGCGATCGGTTCGACGATCCGTGGCACGTGCGGTCGAAAATCGCCGCCGATCAGGACTTCCGGATAAAGCTCTTCATCGAGCATCAGATTCGGCAGCGACAGGAAGCGGCAGCGGATCACTTGACGACCGACCCAGTGGTACAGCCGGTTGACCCGGTATGTGACGACCGCGGGCTTGCGCCGTGCCAGCAGCTCGAGGCTCACCGACCCGGAAACCTGAATGGCGCACGTGCAGGCGTCGAGGATCTCGGGAGTTTTGTTCGTGAAGAAATGGATGGGCAATGAAGCGGCCGTCTGCAGGTATCGCGCTTCGCAGTGGCGGCGGTGCTCGTTCCTGTAGCAGGCGACGAGGAATCGTGTGTCGGGAAATCGGCGATGCAGGGCCTCGGCGGCCGCCTGCAGCGTCGGCCAGTTGGCCAGCACTTCCTGGCGCCGCGAACCGGGCAACAAGGCGACGTTTCGCAGTGCGTCTGTCCGCCAGACGGAACGAAAGGCGGGATCCAGAGGCGTTTCGGCGACGTGATCGAAAAACGGGTGTCCCACGAAGCGGGCGTCCACTCCGCGCTGATGGTACCAATCGGTTTCGAATTCCAGCCCGCTGAGCACTCGTGTGACGTGTCGGTGCATGCGGCGCACCCGCCAGCCGGCCCACGCCCACAACTGCGGCGGGAGGTAGTAGACCACCGGGATGCCGTGGCGATGGGCGGCCCGTGCCACCCACCAGTTGAAGCCCGGGAAATCGACCAGCACCACCACGTCCGGCGGCGTGCGGCGGAAATGGTGTTCGGCCCGGCGATACAGTCGATAGAACTTGTGCAGCAGTGGCAGGACTCGGAAAAAGCCCATCACGGCACAGTCGGTGAGCTGCGCCAGCAGGTCGCAGCCGGCCGCCCGCATGGCTGGCCCGCCGAGTCCACAGGCTTGCACGTCGGGTTGCAGCCGGCGCAGCGCGTGGATGACATGAGCGGCGTGCTGATCGCCGCTCGGATCGCCTGCGGAGAAGAACACCCGCATCGGTGGCCCTCCTGGCCCTGTGGGAACGTGTCGCCGGGCGTGCCCGTGGAACCTTCGCGCCGGAGCCGTCCGAACCGAAGGACCGCCGGCGGATTCCTGCCAATCACCTGCGCACCCGACGACGCGGTGTGAACGGATTCGTGCCGGATAGGCGTGGCCGGCTCCCCAAGGCCGTCGGCGATGTCCGCTGCGCATCGCCCGGAGTGGCGAAGGTCAAAAAGGCGGAATGAAAACACGCCGCCGGCGACGGCTCGGCAGCGGGAAGCGTCGTGAAGCCCGGAGATTGTGTCAACATCAGACGACCACGGCGTCCTCGTCGTTGAGGACTTCCTGTGTGACGTCGCGGACGAAGTTTTCGACGGTGTTCTTTTCGCTCTTCGGAGGCGGTGCACCGCGGTTCATGCCCACTCCGGGATCCTTGATCATGTAGGGCAGCATGTCGCGGATCGCGGCAAAGTAGGTGCGAAACATCGGGTATTCGATCTCCGGATGTTTGACGGCGTACTCCTGCATCTTCTGCCGCAGTTCATTGTGCGCCACTCGGGGGTGTCGGTGGTGCGGTCCGTGGACGAAGATGTCGAAATTCAGATACGTGCACAGGCGGGTGATCCAGCTGTCGCCGACCACAGTTCGCGTACCCTTCATCGGGTCGTAGCTGACCATCCCGAGGTGTTCGGTGAATTTGCGGATGCTCTGCCAGATGCCGGCGACGTAGTGGGGAATCAGCCACGCGCGGACGAAATCGCCGAAGACGCCGAACCAGCACAGGGATGAAACCAGCACGACCCACCAGACGGCCATGAACAGGTACTCGTTCCGGATCGTTCGCATCACGTCCGGCTTGCTGCGCAGCGGTGACCGGGGGTGAAAGTAGATGCGCCCGTAGATGTACGGGGACGTGACGAAGCCGAGGATCAGGTCGAACCACACGAAGATCCGCCGGAACGTGAGGGAAGTGTTGGGATCCGAATAGGGCCACAATTCCCAGTCGGACGGCTTGTTGAGATAGGCGTGATGGCGGATGTGGCTTTCGCGGTAGACGGTGTAGGGCACCCACATCATGGTGCCAAGGAACCGCCCAAGCCAGATGCTGAGCCGTTGCGACGCGCACAGGGTCTGGTGTGCCGTTTCGTGAAAACAGCTTGTCCAGCAGAACAGGCAGTACGAGGTGAAGAAGGTCCAGAAGGTCATCCAGGCCCAATGGTCGCTGGGCCACTTGATGGCCAGGGCAGCGATGCCGAACGCGCCCGCTGGGAAAAAGATGAACCGTGGCAGCGTCGACTTCTCTTCCAGCTTCTTCAGTTCTTCCGGAGTAAACGTTGTCAGCGACACCGGTTCACTCCCCATCCGTTTGACGGCCATGATGACTCCGATTGGCGGCTGGTGCGCCCGTTTGAGGCCCTTTCGGCAGCGACGGTGTGCGACCGGACGTGGCGGCGGCCGATCGGTTCCCGTGTTGCGATGGAAGTCAGGCTCCGGTTCCCTTCGCGCGTCGCCCGGTCGTTCTGCCGCGTCCTCCCCGGCGGTTGCATGGGGCGGTTGTCCGCAGCACGGGTCATGCGCCGACACGCCGATCGGCTTTGCATACCGTCAGTGCTGGGTGGGACTCCGTTCGAAGCGCCTGCCCGTGGCATCGGCGATTGCCGCCGTGCAATTTCAGTCGCGTCGCTGCGACCGACCGACGATCCCACGGCCCGTGTGGTGGGCGAAGGTCGTGCGGATTACTCCGGGCGGGCGGCCAGTGGACACCACAGGCGGGAACGAGCGGTGTCGCACGGACCTCCATGAGAATCGCACCAGTGCCGAACGGATGCCTGTGACACGCGGGCCGTCGGCGAGTCGGTCGTCGCGTTTTGCGGCAGCCCGACGAGGCCGCTTCCGGTAGCCCATGACGTGGCATGCTCGGCAAGCTGGGTGAAGTTGCGAGACTATGCTACCGGTGGCGGTGGACCGACGTCAACGAACCGACCGCACGCCGCGGGGAGTTTGACAGGACAGGGGGGGCCACGTTTCGCTACAATCGGAACGCCGCAGACCGGGGAGTTAGCGCATCGGTTTCCATTTTGCGGGGCTTTCCCATGAGCGATGCCGGCCATTCGGAAGTCGGTTCCGTGGAGCACTTGCAGGCCGAGGCCGAGCAGTTCCGCGAGGTCTATCACGCCGTGCGGGCGGAGATCGGCGAAGTGATCGTCGGGCAGCAGCGTGTCGTCGAAAGCGTGTTGACCGCGCTTTTCGCCGGCGGCAACGTCTTGCTCGAGGGGGTGCCGGGGTTGGGCAAGACGGAGCTGATCAAGACGCTTTCGCACGTTCTGGACCTGGAGTTTCGACGCATCCAGTTCACTCCGGACCTGATGCCGGCGGACATCATCGGCACGACGATCATGACCGCGGATGAGACGGGGCGGTACCATTTCGAGTTTCGCAAAGGCCCGGTGTTCACACAGCTTCTGTTGGCGGACGAAATCAACCGGGCGTCGCCGAAAACCCAATCGGCACTTCTGGAGACGATGCAGGAAGGCACGGTCACCGTCGAGGGGAAGGTCTGGCGGCTGAAGCAACCGTTCTTCGTGATGGCCACCCAGAATCCGCTGGAACAGGAAGGCACGTACCCGTTGCCCGAAGCGCAACTCGATCGCTTCATGTTCAAGGTGGACGTGCCCTATCCGAGTGCGGAGGAGCTGAGCGAGATTCTGCAACGCACCATGACGATCACTCGCCCGGAGGTGTCACTGGAGAAGCTCCTGGATTCGGAGCGGATTCTCCAATTGCGGAAGCTGCTGGACCGCGTGGTGGTCGCGCCGCCGTTGCGGGATTTCGCCGTGCAACTGGTGCTGGCCACACACCCGCATGCCGAGCACGCTCCCGAAGCGGTCCGGCGGTTCGTGAAATGCGGGGCCAGCCCACGGGCGGCACAGGCGCTGATTCGTTCCGCCCGGGTGCGGGCGTTCAGCGAAGGTCGGCCGCACATCGGCTTCGACGACATCACGTATTTCGCCCCGGAAGTGCTCCAGCACCGCATCCTGCTGAACTATGACGGTCAGGCGGAGGGAATCCGCGTGCCGGAGTTGGTCGAGCAGTGCATCGACGCGGTGCGGACGACCGTGCCGGCCTGATTTCCGGCCGCCCGGTCGTGTCCCGTTCGGCCCTTCTGCCGAACGGAGGCGTGCCCGATGAAATCCGCTCCGCAGCCGAACGACAACGATGAGTTCATCGTCCGCATCGCAGCCTCGACCGGTGGTGGTGATCGACGTGGTCGGTCTGACTCCGGCCATGCTGGGGTCGGACACGCCGCGGATCGGTGAAGTGGCAACGGAAGGCTTCGCGGCGCCGTTGCGGACCGTACTGCCCGCTGTGACCTGCACGGTGCAGTCCACGTTGCTGACCGGGACGCTGCCCCGCGAACACGGGATCGTCGGCAACGGGTGGTACTTCCGGGATCTGGCGGAGGTGCTGTTCTGGCGTCAGTCCAACGCGCTGGTACACGGTGAGCGGGTCTACCAGGCCGGCAAGCGGCGGGATCCGCGGTTCACCACGGCGAAGTTGTTCTGGTGGTACAACATGTACGCGCCGGTTGAGTGGTCGGTCACGCCGCGTCCGTGCTACCCGGCGGACGGACGGAAAATTTTCGACAGCTACAGCGAACCGCCCGAACTGAAGGACGCGCTGCAGGCGCGGCTGGGGATCTTTCCATTGCATCGTTTCTGGGGACCGGGGGCGAACATCGAAAGTTCCCGCTGGATCGCGCGGGCGGCCGTCGACGTGATCCGGCGATTCCGGCCCACGTTGACGCTGGTGTACCTGCCGCACCTGGATTACGACCTGCAGCGGTATGGTCCGCACGATCCCCGGGTTACCGAGGCCATCCGGGCGGTGGATGCCGAGGCGGGGCGGGTGATCGACGTCGCGCGGGAGGTGGGGGCCGAGGTGGTCGTGCTTTCCGAATATGGAATCGTCGAGGTGCGCCGGCCGATTCACATCAACCGATTCCTCCGCCAGCGCGGATGGCTGCGTATTCGGCGGGAAATCACCGGCTGGGAGACGCTGGACGCCGGCGCCTCACGGGCGTTCGCCGTCGCGGACCACCAGGTCGCTCACGTCTATGTGCGGGATCCGGCGGACGTCGCGGACGTCGCCCGGGCGCTGGCACAGCATCCGGGAATCGAGCGGGTGCTCGACGGCGACGCCCAGCGACAGTTCGGTCTCGACCACCCTCGGTCGGGGGAGCTGGTGTGCATCGCCGAACCGGACGCATGGTTCACCTACTACTTCTGGCTGGACGATCGTCTGGCGCCGGATTACGCCCGCACGGTGGACATCCACCGCAAGCCGGGATACGACCCGGCCGAGCTGTTTCTCGATCCGCATCTGCGTTTTCCCAAGTTGCGGATCGCCCGGCGACTGTTGCAGAAATGGCTCGGATTCCGTTACCTGATGGATGTGATCGGCTTGGATGCCACCATCGTGCGGGGCAGTCACGGGCGGTTGCCGGATCCACGAGCCGCCGAAACGGACGGGCCCGTCTTCGTCTGTTCCAGCAAGCGGCTGGCCTGCGATGAAGTCGCCGCCACCGACGTCAAACAGTTGCTGCTGCAGCTCCATTTCGGCGAGTGAACCAGCGATCCCCGCGGAGACGCTCCCGGCCGGCGGGACGCCCGAGTCGATTGCGGTGGTCCGTCGTTTTCGAACGAGCATTGGTCCGCAAGCGCAGCCGCGGCCGGTTTTCGAGAGGGACTGATCATGTCATCCGAAAGATCAAACCCCGCTGCGTCGGCCAAATCACACGCCGGCCGAGCGGGCAGCGACCGGATTCGGTCGCGGTGGTTCGCAGGCCGCGCGAGCCGACGTACCGCGGTACGGAGTGCCTGGCTGCTGGCGGGGTTCGTCGCCGTGCTTCTCGCCCGGCAGGCGTCGTGGTCACATGCGGCGGAGCCTCGGTCCGCAGACCCGCCGGCGGTGCGGCGGTTCGTGTTCCGCTATCGGTTTCAACTGGTGCATCTGGATCGGTTTCTCCAGCAGCACCGATCGACCGACGGTGACAAGACGGTGCGAATCTGGATCCCTCTGGCCCGGAGCACGCGGTTCCAGCACGTTGTGTCCGCGTTTCCGGAGCCGGCAGCCCCGGCAGATTCGTCGGCGGTGTCGGCGCGGGCGGGCGCAGCGTCTGCTGTGGATTCGCGATCGCGGCGCGGCTCGGCGCGAGCACGCCTGGTCGAGCTGCACTGGGACGAGGCGACGACCGAGACCTTTCGCCGGGACAATCCAGTGCGGCTTCCGGGGCCGGCGCGCGTGCTGCGTGATCCGGAATTCGGGAACCGCGTGTTGTTCGTGGAAGTCCGACCGCAGGATCCGAGCCGGCCCGTGACGATTGAGATTCCCTACTGTGTGGCGCGGCAGGAAGTGCGCAGCCGAGATCTGGATGCACTGCCTGCGGAGAAACTGAGCGACGTCGAGCGGCGGCTGTTCCTGCGTGCCAATTCGAAGGTGCCGGTCGGAGGCAAGCCGCTGTCGCTGCTGCAGGGGATTCCGTTGCACAGGAAGAACCCGCTGCAACTGGCTCGGGATCTGTATCAGGTGGTGGAGGCAAACCTGACGTACAAAAAGGTCGGCAGCGGCTGGGGGCGGGGCGATGTGCTGTGGGTCTGCGACAGCCGTTACGGGAATTGCACGGACTTCCACAGCCTGTTCATCTCGCTTGCTCGTGCGCAGGGCATTCCGGCGAAGTTCGTGATCGGTTTTCCCGTGCCGCGCGAGCCGGCCAGCGGCGCCATCGGCGGCTACCACTGCTGGGCATGGTTCTTCGCGGAAGGACGCGGATGGAGACCGGTCGACATCTCGGAAGCGGACAAGCACCCGGAGCTGAAGGGCTATTACTTCGGGAACCTCACCGCCGACCGGATCCAGTTCACCACCGGTCGTGACATCGATCTGAACCGGCTGGTGTGCGAGGCAGCCGAGCCGCGGCGAAGGCGGGAGGGAGTGGAGCCGCAGGAAGCGGACGGCCGGAGCCGGCCGGATTGTGCTGCTCCACGCTCGGTTGCTCCGCCGTTGAACTACTTCATCTATCCGCACGTGGAAGTGGCCGGACGCGTCCTCGATCAGAAGTTCATCTCGTTGCAGATGAGCTACTGCAATGTCGACGCCGATTGCCTGTGTGCGGCGGCGGAGACGAAGCGAGGCCGGCGCGTCGACTGATCGGTCCGGTTGCGTCGCCGCGTTCTCGCCCGCGCAGCGCCGGCGGCCGGTTGCGTTCGGACGGTGATGCACCGGCGACGTGGGATGTTCCGCCGGGCGATTGCTTCGGGACGATCGTTCGGGCGCGGTTCAGTCTTCCAGATCGTCCCAGTCGTCGCGGGCGGACCACTCATCCACTTCGTCCGTGTCTTCTTCGGACGGTGGACGCCGGTGTTCGGCGCGGCGGAAGACCGCGACCACGTTGTCGGCGTCCACCACATAAAGCAGATTGTCCGGTTCGAAGTCGACCGGGATCGCGTCCTTGGGGTGGAACAGCACTTTGTCGTACTTCCGCACGGGGAAGTCGGGGTCATTCTGCAGTTCGACGCTGATCTCGACGACCCGCCCGGTGATCGTGGGGATCTCCGCCTGGTCGGGCAGCACGATGCCTCCCCGAGTCTGATGCTTGCTCTCGTCCTTGCGGATCACGATCCGTCGTCCCAACGGTTCCACATATTCGTCGACCATGGTCGCTCCAGTTCGTTTCACAATGCCGTTCGAAACCCGCTGCGAGTCCGACGACAGCCGTGCCCGCCGGCGAGGTATCGGAGACGGCCGCTGCCGGGGTTTCCTTCGCATTGTAGGCAACGGCACGGCTGGTTGATACACCGCTCTCGGTGTCTCGGCACGGGTTGCCCGCCGTGGATGCCGGCGGTCGCAACGGTGGGATGCTGGAACGGGTGTGTCACCGTGTTCTACCATGCAGCCGCGACGGGCAGTTTTTCCCTGTAGCGAGGTTTGCCGGGCGGCAGCCGCCCCCTCGGTCGTTCTACTTCGCCAAGCACGCCACGGTCGTACGATCGCCCCGCCTGCTCAATCATCCACAGGAGACGCACCCATGACGCGACATCCGTTGACCTGGAGCATTCTGTTCGCCGCGACACTGCTGGTGTGCGGAGTCCATCGCCGGGCCGTCGCCGGCGAGGACTGGAATCAGTTTCGC
>RFHO01000418.1 GCA_003696385.1 Planctomycetota bacterium
CGTCGCGGCCGAAATGGATCGCGTTCGGCGTACCGCCTGGGGCAATCCTGCGAGCCAGCACGTGATCGGCCGTCGGGCGGCAGCCGTGGTCGAAGACGCCCGGTCGAAGATCGCGCAATCGCTCGCCTGCTTGCCCGAAGAGGTCATCTTCACCAGCGGTGCCACCGAAGCGAACAACCTGATCATCAAGGGCCTGCTGACGCCGCTTTGGAGACTGTGGCGCGGCGGGCGCGCCCAATGCCCGCCGCACGTCATCAGCACACCGGTCGAACATCAATCGGTTCTGGATCCGCTTCGGCGGTTGCAGCGCTGGGGTGTGGAGGTCACGTGGCTTCCCATCGACGGGCAGGGACGGGTCCGCAGCGCGGATCTGGCCAAGAACTTGAAACCGAACACCGCGCTGGTCTCCGTCATCTGGGCGAACAACGAGATCGGTACGCTTCAGCCAATCGGCGAATTGGCGGAGGTCTGTCGCGCCGCCGGCGTGCCATTTCATACCGACGCGGTCCAGGCGGTGGGGCGGATCGACGTCGACTGGTCGGCGGCCGGCGTCGACGCCATCTCTCTGTCCGCACACAAGTTGGGTGGACCGCAGGGAATCGGCGCGCTGGTTCTGCGGCGGGCATTGCAGCGCCGATGTGAGCCATTGTGCGACGGCGGCGGACAAGAACGCCACCTGCGCAGTGGTACGCAGCCGGTGACTTTGATCGCCGGTTTCGCCACCGCGGTGCAGCTCGCGACGCAGAACCTGGCGGTAAACCGCCGCCATCTGGAATCGTTGCAGCAGCGGCTGCTGGAGCGGCTTCGGGCCGGCTTGCCGGAACTCATCGTGAACGGACCACTCGACGAGCGACTGCCGGGAAACCTGAACATTTCGATCCCCGGCGTCGACGGTGAAGCGCTCTGGGCGCACCTGGACGGTCTGGCCGTCAGCTCCGGAGCGGCGTGCTCCTCCGGGGATCCGCAGCCCAGCCACGTATTGCGGGCCATCGGGATTCCCGAGTCACTGGCCCGCGCCACATTGCGATTCGGCATCGGTCCATACAACACGGCGGAACACATCGACCGCGCCGCCGACATCGTGTGTCGTGCCGTTCGCGAGCTGCGCTCGGCCTGAACCGCACAGAGCGGCGCACGGGCCGTTGCACGGCCGGACGTCGGCGCGCGGCCGGTCGCTTGCTGCGAACAAACCCGGCCGTAGTAGAATGCGGCTCGCTTGCCGCGGCGGCGGTTCGAAAGAAGGTTCCGAAGGCTCGCCCACGTCACCTGTTTGGAGACCCCCGATGCCCGTGAAGGCGCGCTGTCCTCGTTGCAAGAAGGTGCTCACCCTTCCGGACGCCGCACGCGGCAAGCGAGCCAAATGCCGTCATTGCGGGGGTGTGGTCCCCGTTCCGGCGGGCAAGCGGCAAGCCGCCCCGGCTCGAACGTCCTCGCAGCAGGATCCCGATCTGCTCGATGCCTTGCGGATCGGCAGTGTCGAAGACCAACAGCGGCGGGTCTGCCCACGCTGTGCCACCGTCGTCGGCGAAGACGACATCGAGTGCCCCAAGTGCCACGTCAACCTCGAGACCGGTCTGCTCAGCCGGAAAATGAAGATCATGCTCGAACGCGGCGGGCCGGACCCGGATGATTATTGGGGGGACCTCTGGAGAGACGGCTTTCGGTTCCTCAAAGAACACCTGCGGCTGGGCGTGCAGACGTGGATCTCCTGGTCGATCTTTGCCACGGTGGCCGCCGGCGCCACCTACATGGCGCAGTATTGCGAGCGATTGCCGCTGATCGCTTTCTGGAGCGGACTGGCGTTCATCAGTTGGGTGACCATCATCGGCTGGTACTGGTACCTGACGATCGAGCTGACCCGGGCTCTGCTTCGCAAGGAAAAGACGCCGCGGATCCAGCTCGGTTTCGTTTCCTGTGCCGCGCTGGGGATTCGCGGTGTCGCATGGCCGGTCGCCCACTACGCACCGCTGGTGTGTCCGCTGGTCCTTTTGAAAGTGCTGTCCCTGCATTTCGAGGCGGTCGCCGGCTTTGCACAACCGGTGTTCGATCTGCTGGACTCGCAGGGCGTGCGCCTCGCCGCCGGTGGCATGCTGCTGCTGCCGTACCTGTCCTATCCGGTTGCGGCGACGCACATGGCCATGCCGTACACGTACAAGGCGTGGCTTCCGTTCCACATGGCGAAGCTCACGATCAAGCGACTCCCGCAGGTGCTCTACTGGTGGCTGTGGGTGTTGATCATCCACCTCCCGCTGATCCTCTGCGCTGTGTTGGTCGTGGTGTTTCGTGATTCGGTGATCGACGGCTTCCTTCGCGCCGTGGCCGGCATGACGAACACGGTCTGGGGCACCGAGATCACCGTCAGCGGACAGCAGTTGAGTATCCCGGAGAACGCACGTGGCGTCATGACGTCTCTGGTGATCGCAGCCAACAGCCTGCTTGTGATGCTGTTCGCGAACCTCTTCGTGGTGGCCACCGTTGCCTTCCCCTGCGTCGTGGTCTCCCGCATGGCGGCGCGGTTCGCTCATTTCTTCCGCCGCGATCTCGAGACCATTCAGTACACGGTGGAAAACGATCCCGTACCGTTCGGCGCGCGTTACCTGATCGGTTTGGTCGATTTCGTGATCATTTTCGCCGTGGAAGGCGTCGCCGCCGTGTTGTTCTTCGTGTTCTACAAGGTGGTTGCCACGGCCGCGGGAGAGGCGACGGCGCAATCGTTCATATACGCCTTCTACGCAGTGCTCGTGGCCTTTCCGTTCGCTTACTACGTCTTCCAGGAATGCGGACCGAATGCGGGAACATTGGGCAAGGTGGCCTTCGGCGTCCGCGTTCAGACGTCCGCCAAGGGTCGTTTTCCCATCAAGCGCGACCGCGCCATCCGCCGCGCCATCGGCCGCGTCGCCACTGCTCTGCCAGCCGGCTTGGGCATGCTGCTGGTGCTGGTGCATCCGGAAAAGCTCGCCCCGCACGACCTGATGTCGCGGACCCGCGTTGTGTGGGTCGGTGACGACGTCGGTGAATGAACAACGGCCGGATCGGTCTGGCCGGTGGACCATCCGCCGCCGTACACGACTTTCCTGGGCTCGCCGACCTCTCCGCAGACGGATCAGGCCGATGATCGACACGTATGAGCAGGCGATCGAATTCCTTTACCGCCGCATCAATTATGAGCGTGCTTCAGCGAGTCAGTACGCTTTGGCCGACTTCAAGCTCGAGCGAATGCAACGTTTGCTCGATGCGATCGGTCGGCCCCATGCGTCCTTGCCGGCCATCCACATTGCCGGAACGAAAGGCAAGGGTTCCACGGCCGCGATGGCTGCCAACATCCTGCAGACCAGTGGGCACCGGGTCGGTCTGTTCACCTCACCGCACGTGGAACACTTCGAAGAACGCCTGCAACTGGACGGCCGGCCGGTGGACCGGGCGACTCTGGTGCGGCTGGTCGACCGCCTCGCACGAACGGTCTGTACGCCGGGCCGCTTCGCACCCGGTCTGGAGCCGACCTTCTTCGAGTTGACGACGGCCTTGGCGTGGATGTTCTTTGCCGAAGCGGGTGCCGATCTGGTGGTTCTGGAAGTGGGCCTGGGGGGGCGGTTGGATGCCACGAATGTCTGTCGGCCGATCGCCACGGCGATCACTGCGATCAGTCGGGATCACACTCAGGTTCTCGGAACCACGCTGCGCGAAATCGCGCGGGAGAAAGCGGGGATCATCAAGCGGCGCGTGCCCATCGTCTGTGGTGCTGTCCAACCGGACGTCCTGGCCGTGGTACGCGATGTGGCTCGGGACAGACAGGCACCGCTGTACGAGCACGGGCGGGATTTCGACGCTGTCCGATCTGACCGCAGGGATTTTGGTGACCTGATGGAACGGGTCGCGATTCGCACGCCCTGGTCGCGGTTCGACGATCTCTCTCTTGGGTTGGCCGGTCCGCACCAGCATCTGAATGCCGCCATCGCGGTGATGCTGGCGTCGTTGGCCGATCGCGCCGGCTTCCGGGTGTCCGAACACGCGGTGCACCATGCACTCGCGGCCACGCATTTCCCCGTCCGCTGCGAGATCGTTGCCCGCCGGCCCTTGGTCGTGCTCGACGCGGCTCACAATTGGGCTTCCGCGAGAGCGTTGCTCGACTTTGTGCGCTCGCTGCACACCGTTCGGCGGAGACTGCTGCTGTTTGCCAGCACCCGGGACAAGGACGTGGCCGGTCTGTTGCGGTGTCTGTTGCCGGTTTTCGACATCACCGTTCTGACCCGTTATGCGGGCAACCCGCGAGCCATGCCGCTCGGGGACCTGTACGACATCGCGACGTCGGTCACTTGTCGGCCAGTCCATCTGGCCGAAGACCCGACGGCGGCATGGCGAATGGCCTCGACGCTGGCGGGGCCCGACGATCTGATCTGCGTGGCCGGTTCGTTCTTCATCGCCGGCGAAGTGCGGCAACTGCTTCGCGATGGCCGGCCATGTCCGTCGGACGGACCGCGGACGGACCGTGTGCCGCAGTGAGTTCGTGCGGCCGTTTCACGGGTAGTGAAATCCATGCACGCGGATCACGACCAGCAGGCCGTAGACCGCCTGCAACGCCAACAGGGCCATTGCTGCGGACAGCCTGTCGGCGGCTGTGCGATCAACCGGCCGCGCGGCCCCGTTACGAGCTGCTTGTGGCCCTGCACCGTGCATCGCCCAATTCGCGAAGCCGATCGCACTCAGCGGCGTCGCGCATGCGAACAGGGGAATCCACAGTCGCGCCGCTTCGCCGCTGTTCTTCCCGCTGAGCCACAGCGAGCACCACACAGCCAGCGCGGCGAACGCCGCCCCCGCCGGTTCCGCCTTCCCTGATTCGCAGTGATGTCCGTCGACCCCTATCGCGTCATCCGCGCTGCGACCGACGACACCGCGCAACAGAGTGACCGACGCCCAAGCAATCAGGAACACCAGGACCGGGCCGATTGCCAGTGACGCCTCGAGCGGATTCACCAACACCCACTTCCAGTAGCTGCGAGGGTACCGCTCATAGAATCCCGCGTGGTTCTGCCCGTTCAACCACCAGAGCTTCGGCAGATTGATCCCCCACGCCAGACCCACGACCAGCACCGCCACCACAAAGACCGAAACTCCGATCGCGTATGCGATCGCAATCCATCCGCAACCGCTCGACTCCGATGATCCGCCGCCGGCACCGGCGCGTTCGCGGCAAACTGGTCTTTTCGCCCGGCTGTCGCCTGTTCCGCGGGACCGAATCATGCCGAACGCCGTGCTCAGCACCGGTGCGAGTGCTGCAATGAGCCCCACCGGCAGGAAGACGAGGCTCATCGTCATTCCGAACCAGAAGAGCAGCGACGCCACGGCGACACCGACTACGGACCGGGTGCGTAGTGCGTGCATCCACACGGCCAACGCCGCGACGGCCAAGCCGGCGAAGAGTACGTCGGACTTCGGCATGAATATCAGTGGCGCCGGGACGAATGCCCATCCGCCCGCGGCCAGCATCGCCCAGCGTGCTCCGCACCACGGTGCCGCCAACGAGTAAATTGCCGGCATGGCGAGCGCCCAGCTTGCCAACGTCGCCAGAGCAACGGCGAACAATGCTGCCTCATCGACCACGTCGAATGCGAGTCCGTCGCGCGCAGCGTGCTCACGGATGATCGCGGCGGCCGCCCGAATGGACTCTGGTTCGGCTGCCACGAGTTGCTCGGCCACCCACGGCAATCGCCTCAACGTTCGCAGCGTCGCTTCATACAGCACGAACAGCCCGGGCGGATGCGTTCCCAGGTGGAGCACTTCCCCATCCCGAACACGTCGCTCATACGCCGGCCAGAATCCACACGCGTCATCAGCTTCGTAGCGCACCAGGTGGAAGTATCCCGAGGACGCCGGGTAAAACTGTACGCGCGGCCATTTCGCCAGGTCATATCCTTCCGGCGGTGCGTCCTGAGCGGCCAAGGCCCAGCACGCCGCAAGCACGGACAAAGCGACGAGCCATCCGGCGCGTTCGCCGGTACCGGCGGCTTCGACACGGCGGGCAGCCAGGAAGACGGCCCAGAGAAGTACGGCGCCGCACACTGTGGCGATCGCCGCACCGAAGAACGCATCGAGGCGCGCCGCAGGAGAAGCCAGCGGCACGCGCTGCCATGTCCATTCCCCCGGCACGCCCAACGGAACGGCAGCCCACCAGAGGAATGTCAGTCCCGCCAGCGTGACACCGACGACCGCTCCCCATCGCGCGCGGTCCACCATCATTCCGCCTGCGCCGCCTCTGTTTCTCCCGCAGGTTGGAGCAGCAGAATGGTGCTGCCGCGTCCACCTGCCGCGCCGGACGCGTTGTAGATGTACTCGGCCGACAGAGCCTTGTCGATCTGCGTGGAGAGTCGGCTGACGTGCGCGAGCGTATACGCATCCAGTTTTTCCCGGTGCGTTTTCAGCAGATCGGCCAACCGCTGCTGGAGCTGCTGAAGTTGCAACCGAGCGAGATTGGAAATCGGCTTGTACGCCTCGGTGGGCCCTTCGTCCGTGAAGGCAAGCGTGATCAAGCGGTTGACGTGCTCCTGCTGCAGGCTGCGTCGCAGGCTGGAGACGTACGGCCTGCGCGGCGAGTGCTTCTGCTTCGGCGGCTGCCGCAGCTCACGCCAGACTTCGTCTGTGATGGCCTCCAGAAGCTCCGCGAGTGTGAACGCATCCTGGTCCGCCGGGACGCGGAACTCGTTGTCGTACACCCGGCGAAGCGTCGTCGGGTTCATCAGCATCGTCAGTGTCGATGCTTGGATTCCCATGATGCGGTCGTGTACCGGCCAGTCCGGATCGCCGCTGAGCGAGCCGTGAATGCCGTCACCGTCCAACCAGCGGTTCGTAGTCATGTGGGCCAGCAGTTCCGGCGTCAGTCCGTAGGCCTCGTCGCGGAACGCCGTTTCCAACACGAACTTCAACGCCGCACGCTGCTGTGCCGCCGGCACGACCTGCAACGGGGGCCGCGCGTTCTTGTCACCCTTGCGGTCGCGATGCACGAATGCGCCGCCGATCCAGTTCGCCATCATGCTCAGCGCACGCATCTGCAGAGCCAGCGTCAGCTCGTACCCACGGCGCGCCTTCGCCCAGCTTTCGCCTTCCTTGACGAAGCTTTGCAGCAGCCGCTGCCGATGATGGCGGACCAACCGCATCTGCTCGATCGCGTAGTCCAGCGGATTGCTGGAGAAATCGTATCGCCGCGCCAGCGGATCCGGTCCCCACGTGTCTTCGTCGGTCGCATAGGCCAGTTGGGGTTCTGCCACACGCTGGAGAATCGGTTTCAGGTCCGATTCCAGGGAATAGCCGTATTCGATCGCCCACATGTCGTACGGCCCGATGCCCACCATGCTGTAGTCGCCCTGGATTTCTCCGCTCTCCAGGTTGATGTTCACCGGGAGGTAGTCCATCACGGAACCGGCGAACGGCTGGCCCTTCATCTTCTTGCTGTTGATTTCCTTCAGCGAGTAGATGCTCGAGGCCTTGAAGTTGTGCCGCAATCCCAGCGTGTGTCCGACTTCATGAGCGGTCAGCTCGGCGAGCAGTGGACCGACGAAGCTCTCCGGCATGCCGTCGATCTTGCTGTCGTCGGACTTCGCCAATGCTGCCAGCGGCGAGTGCGGATCGGCCTGAACCAGCTCCAGGGTCATTCGCATCATCGCCAGCTCCACGGCCTTTCCCAGCGAAGCCTGGCACATGCCGTTGACTTGGCTGATTCGACCCACCAGCCCATCGAGCGGGTCATCGCCCAGCAAAGGCGTCCGTTGTTGTGCAATCGGAAGGCCGGCGTACGGTTCGGCGGCGCGACGGGCCAAGGCGGCCCGGATGTCGTACCGCCGGGCCGGGGGTGCGAGTCGCAGCCGGGGATCCCAATCCGGGTGTCGGGCCAACCAGGCGTACGTGTCCGGTCCGAAGTTTTCCATGGCCAGAGCGGAGAGCAGGTCGTCGAACTGCTGCCGATAGAAACGGATCCAGCCGTCGCTGATCACGACGTCGGCATCGAGGATCTGCCCGGTTTCGGGGTTCACCCGCGATGGACCGATCGCCGTGCCGATGTCGTTGTTCAGCCAGCGGATGAAGTTCCATCGAACGTCCTCGGGGTCCTTTTCCATGTGGCGGCCGGTCTGAGCGTCCTGGTACTCCACCTCGATCGCGTTGGAGATGCCGATCCGCTCGAACGCCTTGTTCCAGTACAGGATTCCCTGTCGAATCCATCGGCGGTACCGCACCGGTGTGGTGTGCTCGATGTAGAACACGATCGGCTGCACCGGTGGGCTCACCTTCAGCTTCGGATCGCGCTTCTGGATGTGCCACCGGTTGATGTAGCGCACCCGCACCTGCTCGTCGCTGTACTTGCCGTAGTCCGAAAACGAGGTGGTGAAGAACCCCACGCGCTCATCCGCCCGTCGTGGCTTGTAGCCGGTATTCTGCGGTATCTCGCTGATGGAGTAGTGATAGGCCTGCAGCTTCCGCGAACTGGTCGGTGCTTCGAAGGCGATTTCCACGTTTTGCGGAAAGGCCTTGACCTTTTTGACCGTCACCAGGGCCGGATTCGTCACTCGCAGACGCGATCCGAAGAACACGTCCGTCCGTCGCCCCAGCATGTCCGTCAGGTCGATCACCGGACCGCCCCCCGGGCCGATGGTGAGAATCGGCACATCGATCACCAGGCGATCCGTGAACAGTCGCTTCACCGAAGCCTTCGATTCCTGATCACCGGTGGAGCGGACCGCCAGGTTCGGCTCGAACAACGCCAGCCGCTTGTTGATCTGCCGCCAGTAGCAGTACAAGTCGCCCATCTGAAGGCCCGCGAATCGATCGCCGCTGGCGATGGTCATCGCGATGAAGTACTTCTTGCTGGCGAAGTTGCGCGGCAGCTCGGCATACAGCTTGTTCTGTTTCTTGTTCAGCCACAGCGTGTACATGCTCTGCTGGCCGTCGGCCGTGGAAATGACCTTGCTGAAACCAGCCAGAACCTTGGCGTGTGGCGGGTAATCGCTGCTTTGTGACTGCGCGTCGACACGCACAGCCGCAAGCAACAAGCACGCCGCACCGGCGAACAGCAACCAACAGCGGCCAGCGTTGACACCGGAGTACCGACTCATCGTTGGACAAACCTCCGCTTGAATGACAGGATGGGCGACACTGCTTGGCCAGCGGAACATGCCGGCCTCAAGGCTATGTGTACCTTATGGTTGGGTCTCGCGGCCGACTGATACGCGGTGGCCGGGCAACGCGTCGTACCTCGTGCAACGGATGTGCCGAGCGTGCCCAAGTTTCCCATATCAACGATTCTACGCAACTTGCCGGCCGCATTCCCACCAACCGGTGCGACGGCGACCGCTGCGCTGCACGGCGGCGGTGCCGCTGTTCGCCTCCCGCGCACTGCCACAGTGGGAGCAGCCATCGAAACGGCTCGGCCCTTCGACTCGGCGCAAGTGGCCGGGCCGGTCAAATCGTTTCCGAGAAGAGAGGTCCGTCAATGCCGCCTCGCCGAAAACAGACCGGGCAGTTTTTGGGTGTGAATCCGTCCCCTCTTCTGGTTGCGGCCGCATGGGCAGCGGTGTTCGTCGCACTGTCGGATTCACCAGCCGCGGACGTGACGTTTCCACCGCGCCTTCCAGAGCAACAAACGGTCGTCACTGATCGATCGGCGGAGTTCCTACGGCCGGCAGTGCGCATGCTTCCCGGCGTCCGTATCGCCGCGACACCGCCGACGATCGACTTCGCGTACTACCCGGAGCAGCGGTACCCCGGACATCCGTGGAGCGTCTGGGGTGACGGATCCACGAATGGGAACGAATACTACTCGGCGATCGGCGACCATGGCGCGCCGCAGGGCCGCGCGCTCGTCTTCGCGTACGACGCCGACCGGCGTTCCTTCCGCCTGCTTGCGGACACGGCCGCTCTCCTTCGGCAGCCGCCGGGTCACTACATGCCGGGCAAAATCCACACGCGGGTCGACCGCGGCTCCGACGGTTGGTTGTACTTCGGCACACACCGGGGTTCGACACGCGTCACCACCGACGCGTACCACTACCGCGGTGACTGGATTCTGCGCGCTCACCCCAAAGACGGCCGCGCGGAAATCGTCGTCCATGCCCCGGTGCCGCGGGCATGCATCCCCACTGGACTTCTGGACCCGCAGCGTTTGATCTTTTACGGCGGGACGGCCGCGGCGGACTATCGGGACAAGACGGTGACGTTTTTCGCGTACGATCTCCGCAACCGCCGGCTGCTGGCCACCGCCACGCCGGGCCCTCGGCGGTACCTGATGTTCGCACGCTCGACGGGTCGAGTGTACTGGATGGACGAGGAAAACGACCGCCTGATGCGCTTCGATCCGGAAAGCGGCGAGCCACCGCGGCCGTTGCCGGTGCGACTCGGCCTGCGCGCGGCGACGGCCGAAACCCCGGACGGCTTCATCTACACCGTCGGCCAGCGGGATGCGCACATCTGGCGGTTCGATACGGCGAACGAGACCGTGCTCGACCTCGGTCCGCTTGCCGTCGTTTCGCAGACCTACACGACGTCCATCGACGCTGATCCGAGCGGCCGTTACCTGTACTACGTGCCCGGGGCCCACGGCGGTGCGGTGCGTGATGGATCGCCGGTCGTGCAGTTCGACACCAGGACGCGGACGCGCAAAGTGATTGCGTTTCTCCACCCGTATTACCGGGACAAGTACGGCTATGCTCCTTTGGGTACTTACAGCACCGCGTTGAGTGCCGACGGCACGCGGCTATTCATCACCTGGAACGGAAGTCGGGGCGAGCCAGTCCGCGGGCGATACCGCTTCGACACCTGCGCGCTCACCGTTGTGCACATACCGGCCGCCGAGAGGCCGCTGGATCCGCAATGAGCACGGCGTTGCACGCGATTACGGTGGACGACGGCGTCAGCGCGCTCAGATGTCGAGTTCTTCCTCATCGACGTCCAGCGCGTGCTTTTCGATGAACTCGCGACGCGGCTCAACGCTGTCCCCCATCAGGATGCGGAAAATGTCATCCGCGGCGCTGGCGTCTTGCATGGTGACACGCAGCAGCACGCGTTTGCTGGCATCCATCGTGGTTTCCCACAGCTCTTCCGGGTCCATCTCTCCCAGACCCTTGAAGCGAGTGATCTTCATGCCGCGTTCACCAATCTTGCGGACTGCCGGCAGCAGCTCGCGCAGGCTCGAGAGACGGTGCTCCGTGTCTTCGTTGACCAGCTTGAACGGGTAGTAGGGCTCGCCGTCCCGGTTCCCTGCGGGGGTGAAATCCTTCAGGCCGAATCCATAGCCGCGCACCACCTGCAGCAATTCGTTGATGGTGGCCACTTCGTGCATGTCGACGATCTGCAGGCCGATGGGCGCCGTTTGCTCATCGGCTTCTGCGTCGTCGGCGACATCGAGCTCGCCGCCGTGCCGCCTTTCCTCTTCGGCCAGAAAGCTGTCCAATTCCTCCTTCGTGAAGAACCAGTGCTCGTCTGCCCCCACGAACGCGTGGAACCGCGGGAGACGTCCCTCCTTTTCGTGTCGGCCGATCTGGCGGAGCGTGACACCGCGGCGTTCGAGCGTGCGAATCGGCTCCTCAAGCTCTCCGGCGAGTTCGACCAGCCGCCGCAGATGTTCGCCTTCGAACACAGTACCGTCGTCCGTCAGTAGCCGCGTGCCCTGCAGGCCGAGCTCGACCAACTCCCGAAGCATGTTCTCTTCGGTATCCACGTAGCGCACTTTCTTGCGCTGCACCACTCGGTAAAGCGGCGGCTGCGCGATGTACACGCAGCCGTGCTCGATCAGCGGTCGCATATGGCGATAGAAGAAGGTCAGCAGCAGTGTGCGGATATGACTGCCGTCCACGTCGGCATCGGTCATCAGGATGACCTTCCCGTACCGTCGCTTGCTGACGTCTTCCAGTTGCGCGCCCGGTGCTACGCCAATGGCCCGAAAGATGCTCTCCAGAGCATCGTTTTTCAAGATCTTCACCAGTTGTGCTTTCTCGACGTTCAGGATCTTGCCCCGC
>RFHO01000419.1 GCA_003696385.1 Planctomycetota bacterium
CTGCCCCCAGGTAGCGCGTCCGAGGCTGCGCCAACGGCCGAGCCGATCCGGGCGGCAACCGGCGAAGCGGGCCTCAACCCCCTGCCGCTGGCCCGGGTTTCTTTCGACGTCCAACCACCCGATCCCGCGGCAGCCGCCGAACGACACGTGGCCGATGGGCTCGCCCCTGCGCCGCCGCCTCCCAGGCCGACGCAAGACGATGATCCCGGCCCCGTCACACGGCTGGTCCCCCAGACTCCCGCCCCCCAAGGGACCTCGGACGCCCAAGCCGATCCCGCTGTAGAGGACGCCTCCGATTCGTCCGCGCCCGCAATCGCACAACCGCATGACGGCGCAACGTCCGACTCGGCCGGCGACGCCACGGGCGCCGTCACATCCGAAACGACGTCCGCTCCGGGAATGGCCCGGCTCGATGGCGACTGGCGAGCTGCGGGCCGTGCGCTGTTCGAGCGTCGGCGGCAGGAACGCATCGCACACCTGATCGACGAAGCAGACCAGGCCATGCAGGCCGGCCGCTTCGGTCTGGCACTCGACAAGCTCGACCAGGTCGAGCGGATTCAGCCCACACCACAACCCGAACTGGAACTGCTCCGCGCCACCTGTGCCGTCCGCAGCGGCAACGAATGGAAGGCCCGCCAGATCCTCGCCGCCGCCACCGCACGCTGGCCCGACGACGAACGGATCACGGCACTGCGACGCTGGCTGGAGGCCCACCGGTAATCCCGTGCCGTCGCAACCCCCAGCCCGCGCCTATCGGGCCCGCCGACAGGCGTCTTGCCGAGGCGGAAAAGCGGGTTTGCAAGCAACGTGGTTTTTGATACGGTCCGCGACGGCGACATCGGCCAGTCCGCCGCGGCCTTGGCCGTGACGCCGGACGCTCCGTCAACGACAGCGAAGGATCGCTGTGAAGCGGCACCGGCATCCGATCCCATCCGGCACTTCGATCACTGCAAGGAGGCTGTCGTGAGTTCCGGCCAAACTGACCAACGTGTCTTCGACGTCCAGATCCGCTGGCTCATCCGCCGTGACCTCCCCGCGGTGATGCACATCGAGCGTGCCAGCTTCGAACAGCCGTGGGACGAGGAGTTCTTCCTGGAATACCTGCGCCAGCGGAACTGCATCGGCATGGTGGCCGAGCACAAGCAGCAGATCGTCGGTTTCATGATCTACGAGCTGTGCAAGTCGCTGATGCACGTGGTGAACTTCGCCGTGCATCCGGATTTCCGCCGGCAGGGCATCGGCACGCAGATGATCCGGAAGCTCGTCGACAAGCTGTCCCAGCAGCGCCGCCGCGAAATCGTGCTCGAGGTCCGGGAGACGAACCTGCCGGCGCAGCTCTTTTTCCGCTCGCTGGGCTTTCGCGCCATCCGGGTCGTGCGGGAGTTCTACGAAG
The DNA here is from genome assembly GCA_003696385.1 of Planctomycetota bacterium. Classification (GTDB taxonomy): domain Bacteria; phylum Planctomycetota; class Planctomycetia; order Planctomycetales; family Planctomycetaceae; genus J052. Next base: position 1,394 of record RFHO01000419.1, read on the forward strand.
ACACCGGTGAGGACGCCTACGTGATGCGCTACGCACTGCCGGCGGCCGAGCTGCCCGCAACCATCCCCTTCCCGACCAACCGCATCTCCGGACTGGACGCGGCCTGAAACGACCCATCGCAACACTGAATCGTCTGCCGCCCCTGCAAAGACGTGCCGCTTCGCGCTGCACAGGTCGCACGTCGTACCGCACTCAGACGGCGCAGAAACCGCTGGCCGCTCAATCTTCCGCACCGGGCGCCGGCGGGGACTCCGGACCGGCATTCCCACCGTTGTTCGCGGGCGGGAACGGATCGGGGAACTCGTCGTCCTCCGGCGGCAGCTCCACGCCGACTTCGGGCAGTTCCGCAAGCGGCACCTCCGATTCGTCCCGCAGCAGATACCGGCCGTCGGCCAACTTGGCAAAGATGTAGTACAGGCCCGGAATCACCAGCACACCCAGAATCGTGCCGGTGAGCATTCCGCCGATGCAGGTCGTCCCGATCGTCCGGTTGCCGATCGCGCCGACGCCCTTGGCGATCGCCAGCGGCACCAGACCGGCGATGAACGCGAAGGACGTCATCTGAATCGGACGGAATCGCAACCGACCGCCTTCCACCGCCGCATCCTCGATCGGGATGCCCTCGTGCCGCCGCTGCACGGCGAACTCCACGATCAGAATCGCGTTCTTGCCCAGCAGACCGACCAGCATGATCAGTCCGATCTGGGCCCACACGTCATTGGCCAGTCCGGTCAGCTTCAGGAACAGGAACGAACCGAACACGCCGACCGGCAGCGAGGTCATGACCGCCAGCGGCAGCAGGAAGCTCTCGTACTGCCCGACCAGTACGAGGTACACGAATCCGATCACGATGAAGAAGATGTAGACCGCTTCGTTCCCCTTGCGCGACTCGTCCCAGGAAATGCCTTCCCAGCCGATGTCATACCCGCGCGGCAGCACTTCGGCCGCCACCTCGCGAATCGCCTGGATCGCCTGCCCGGTGCTGTAACCCGGCGCGGGCACGCCCTGAATCGGCGCCGACGGATACAGGTTGTAGCGGGTGATTTCGTTCAGCCCCAGCCGCGGCCGCAGCTTCATGAAGGCCGAGTACGGCACCATCTCGCCCGCTTCATTCTTCACGAACAGATTGTCCAGGTCGCTGGGGAAGCGGCGGAATTCGGGGGCCGCCTGCACATACACCTTGTAGAACCGCCCATACAGAATGAAGCCCTGCTCGTAGGTGCTGCCGATCAGGATATTCAAATGGTCCAGCGCCTTTTTGATCGTCACGCCCTTCTGCATGGCGATGTCGTTGTCGATGATCAGTTCATACTGCGGATAGTTGGCATTGAAGAACGTGAACAGGCTGGTCAGCTCCGGGCGTTTCGCCAGTGCAGCCATAAACTGATCGGTGACCTTCCCCAATCGTTCGTAGTCGTTGGTGTTGGTCTTGTCGAGCAATCGCACGGAAAAACCGCCGGCGGCGCCGAAACCGGGCACGGCGGGGGGTTCGAAGAATTCGATCTTGGCGTTGGCGATCTCGCGGCTCTTCTCTTCCAGTTCTTCGATGATCTGCCGCGTGGTCCGCTCGCGTTCGGACCAGTCCTTCAGGTTGATGATCACCGTGCCGGCATTGGAGCCGCGGCCCTCGGTCAACACCTCATAGCCGGCCAGCGACGTCACCGACGTCACTTCCGGAATCTTCTTGGCGATCGCCGCCAGCTCGTGCGCTTTTTCATTCGTGTATTCGAGCGTCGACCCCGGGGGCGTCTGCAGAATCCCGTAAATGACCCCCTGGTCTTCGACGGGGATGAAACCGGTCGGCACCGTACCGACCACGTATACGGTCGCCGCCGCAAAGGCCAGCACGAACGCCGCGGACGCCAGACGCCATTTCACCACCCGCCGCACCAGCCCGGCGTATCCGTTGGTCACCAGGACGACGCCTTTGTCGAACACCGGTCGGATCAACGGGAGCGGGATCATCGCGAAGCCGATCGGCCCCCACAGGTAGTAGGCCAGGTAGGTGATTCCCGCCAGCACCGGCAGACCCAACAGCACGCGCAGCACGATGTCCAACCACTTCGGCCGCTGCTTCTTTTCCCCGGTCTGCTTCGAAGGTCGATGATTGTGGTTGTGGCCACGCAGAAACATGGCGCAGAGCACGGGCGTCAGCGTCAGCGCAACCAGACCGGACAACATGATCGTGGTCGCCATCGTCGTGCCGAAGTGACGATAGAACGTACCCACCGGGCCGGGCAGGAATGTCACGGGCAGAAACACCGACGCCATCACCAGCGTGATCGCGATGATCGCCCCGCTGATCTCGTGCAGCACTTCCATCGCCGCCCGGTACGGGGAAAGACGCTTCCTCTCCAGCTTCGCATGCACCGCCTCGATCACCACGATCGCGTCGTCCACCACCACACCGATCGCCAGCACCATCGCGAACAGTGTGATCAGGTTGATGGACAGACCGAGCGCTTTCAGCAGAAAGAACGCCCCCACCAACGACACCGGCACGGCCAATGTGGGAATCAACGTCGAACGCAGATCACCCAGGAACAGATACACCACCAGCGAAACCAGCACGAACGCTTCCAGCAGCGTATGCACCACCCGCTCGATCGAGGCATCCAGAAACCGCGAAACGTCGTAGGCGAACTGATAGTCCATTCCCGGCGGGAACGACTCTTCCTTGATCCGTTCCAGCTCTTCCTTGACCCGTTCGATCACGTCCGAAGCGTTCGAGCCCGGTGCCTGTTTGAGCACGATCGAGGCGGCGGGATAACCGTCGATGTCCGAATAGATGTCGAAGAATTCCGAACCCAGCTCGACGGTGGCGATGTCCTTCAATCGCAGGATCTCGCCTTCGGGATTGGCCCGCAGAATGATGTTTCCATACTGTTCGGGGGTGTTGTACCGCCCCGCGTAGATCAGCACGTATTCCTTCGACTGGGACCGGATGCCGGAGGCACGCCCCAGGCGTCCGGGCGAACCGATCACGCTCTGCTCGGCCAGCGCCTCCATCACCTCTTCACTGGAAATCCGATAGGCCCGCATCCGATCGGGATTCAGCCAGATCCGCATGGCATAGGCGCGGTTCCCCAGATTCCGCGGCCGGCCCATTCCCTGGATCCGCTTCAGCCGCGGCATCACGTACGTGTTGGCGAAGTTGTACAGAAACTTCTGGTCGGCGTTCGGATCCGTGCTGAAGATGTTGATCGTCAACAACATGCTCGGCACGACCTGATACACCAGGATGCCTTCCCGACGCACCAGCGGCGGCACGCGGTTGAGCACCACGTTGACGCGGTTCTGCACGTTGACCACGTTGATGTTCGGGTCCGTACCGGGCTCGAAATAGATGCGGATCGTCGCTTCGCCCGCGCTGGTGGCGTCCGAGACGATGTACCGCATGTTCTGCACGCCGTTGATCGACTGTTCCAGCGGGATGATGACCGAACGGACCAGCACGTCCGCACTGGCGCCCGGATAGGCGATGGCCACTTCCACCGTCGGCGGCACGATCGACGGGAACTGCTCCACCGGCAGCGTGGCCATCCCCAGAAGGCCCAAAAACACCAGCAGGATCGAGATCACGATCGCCAGTGCGGGACGGTGCAGAATCTTCGTGAACATGGTCTATGCGACACCCGCGAAAAATTCGAGAGGCTGGCAAGCGAAGTCCTTGCGGTGGCCGGTAGCGCCGCGGCTTTTCCCGTCGAGCGACCGGTCACGTCCGCGCGGCTCCCGTCGCCGGCTGCGTGGGCTGCCAAGCCGGTTGCTGAGCCCACGGCGGATCACTCGGCGTGGAACTTCAGGTGCTTGAGCACTTCGTCCGGATCCTGGTACTCGTATTCGATATGGTCGCCGTCGCGGACCTGCAGCACGCCCTCCAGCACGATCTTGTCCGATTCGTCGACGCCTTTGTCGATGACGAAGATGTCCTCCAGCTCGTACTGGACCTTCACTTCGCGCTGGTGCACGACGTTGTGGTCGTCCACCACATAGACGAAGCGTTTTTCCAGAATGTTGAACACGGCACGCTGCGGGATGATGATCGCGTCCTTGACGTCGCGGGTGATCAGCACCTTGCCGGTCTGACCATGCCGCAGCAGTCGGTCGGGATTGGGAAAGTCGGCGCGGAAGGCGATGTTGCCCGTCTCGTTGTTGAACGCCGCCTCGATGGCCGCAATCTTGCCCGTGTAGGGGTACTTCTTGCCGTTGGCCAGCACCAGTTCGATGGTCCGTTTTTCGTTTTCTCGCTTCAGCCCGGCCATATAGGCCAGATACCGCGCTTCGGGCACGTTGAAGTACACCCACATGACGCTGTTGTCGGTGAGCTTGGTGAGCACGTCGTCCTTTTCCAGAAGCGCACCGGGGAATTGCTCCAGCTTGTCGACGAGGCCCTCGAAGGGGGCGCGGATCTCGGTGAACTTCAGCTCGGCCTGGGCCAGCTGGACTTCGGCCTGGGCCTTGGCGAGCTTCGCTTCGAAGATTTTCACTTCCTGGATCGAGACGGCTTTTTTCTCGTACAGCCGCCGGGTGTTGGCCAGCTCGATTTCGGCCAGTTTGGCTTCGGCCAGCGCCTTGTTCAGATGGGCCTGATAGACCACCGGCAGGATGCGGAACATCACCTCGCCCTTCTTCACCAGTTGGCCTTCGTTGACGAGGATGTCCTGCAGGTAGCCTTCCACCAGCGCCCGGATTTCAATGTGCTGCCGGGCACGGATCTGGCAGACGAACGGTTCGGAATAGGTCACGTCCTTTCGCTTGGGGCGAGTGACGACAATCTTCTGAGCATGCTCGCCATGCTCCGCGGCTCCACCGTGCTCCGCATCTTTTTCGCCGTGCCCCTCGGACGCCGCATCCGAGTGAGCGACGTGTCCTTTTTCGGGACGTGCTTCGGCCCGGATGTCGCAACCGGCGGTCAACAGTCCCAGCGAAACCAGCAGGCTGCTGAGTGTGAAGGCTTTGGTCAACGCCATGATTCCTGTCACTCCATCTCAGAGACTCATGCGACTTCTCCGGCGAACGTTCGCCGAAAGGACTGGCTTTCGCTTCCTGTCGCACATCGCTTCACCCGGCCGTCCCCCTGCCGTCATACCGCTGCTACGTCGTCAACCGGCTGCATCGTTGGAACACCGGCCCCTGCGTGCCTTCGCCTTCGGCCATACCGCCGCCTTCCTACAGTGGGCGCGCACACCCGTCTGCCGTCTAACATGATACCGGTATCGTACGGGAGGGAGAGCCGCTCTTTCGGCAGCAGGGCGGTGGGATCCAGGTGCCCTGTCAATTCCTTCCTTTGGTCATCGGCAGGAAGTCGCAGCGTTGGGAGTGGTTTCGCCATTCGCCCACAGCGGGCAGAGAAACGTTCCGCGGCTGCAAAGGGGATGAAACGCTTATGACCGGCGTCTATGTGTGATCCAACGCGATCGGCAATCACCCTGACCCCGGGGTCTCGGCCGCCGGCTGCGGCACGACCGGATGGCGTTCGGTCCGCGATCCGTGGCGGTCACCCATCGCGGGGCAGACGGAGCCGCTCGACGGCACGCCGGGGACGTGTCAGGCGGCGCAGGGCGGCGAGCGGGTGAGCATGCAGAAGAAGTGGATGCTCGAAAAAGAAGTCGCCCGCGGAGCGGCGGCCGTCCGCGACACGAGCGGTGGCCGTGGGACCGCGCAAATCGCGATGTCGCCGATGGCCAGATCGACCGGACACGACTCCGCGTCGTCCAGCTCGACGTCTTCCGGCAGCACGAACGCCGCCGTGTCGTCCGCCGGACCGAACCGGGCGCAGGCGAAAACGCTGGCAGTGCCGGCCGCAGCCAGCGCCGCGAAAACGATCAACCCGATCCACCCGCGTTGCCTGCGTTGCGTGTTCATGATGGTCAGGATGCTATCGCGTCGTGCCACTCCGTCAACCCGAGACCGTTCCGAGGGCGTCTCTGACCGCGACAACGGCGCCGCGGAATGCGTCGAGTCCGATCATGTCGCGGCGAACTGTCAACGCCGCGCCAGCTCAGGCGATCAGTTCGGGGATCACCCGCCCCTTGGTGTCGGTGAGGCGAAAGTCCCTCCCGGCGTAACGGTACGTCAGCCGTTCGTGATCGAAGCCCAACAGATACAACATTGTCGCGTGCAGATCGTGGATGGACACCGGGTTTTCCACGGCCTTGAACCCGAAATCGTCGGTCGCTCCGTAGATCGTACCGGCCTTGACGCCGCCGCCGGCCAGCCATAGCGAGAACCCCCAGTGGTTGTGGTCGCGTCCCTGGCTGGCCCGACCGCCGCCCTGGTCCAGTTCCACCGTCGGCGTGCGACCGAATTCGCCGGTGCACAGGATCAGCGTCTCTTCCAGCAGCCCGCGTTGCTTCAGATCACGGATCAGCGCCGCCAGCCCCTGATCGCACTGGCTGGCGACCTTGCGGTGCGCCACGGCGATGTTCGAATGGCTGTCCCAGGGCTGCATGTTGCCATGCCAGACCTGCACGAACCGCACGCCCCGCTCGACCAGCCGCCGCGCCATCAGCAACTGTCGGTTCTGCAATCCCGGTCCGTACATCTCGAGGATGTGCTTCGGTTCCTGCTGTACGTCGAACGCGTCGGTCGCCTCGATCTGCATCCGGTACGCCAGCTCAAAGGAGCGGATCCGCGCTTCCAGAGCGGCTTCGTGCGGCCGCCGCTCCAGGTGGCGCGCGTTGAGCGTCTGCAGAAGCTCGAACTGCGCCCGCTGTTCGGCCGGCTGCATCCGGTTGTTGTGCACGTTTTCGATCAGCCGCCGCGGGTCGGGCTTGGAC
>RFHO01000420.1 GCA_003696385.1 Planctomycetota bacterium
CCGTCGGTGCTGGAGATGCTTCCGCGCCTGGCGTGGCATTACGACGAGCCGTTCGCGGACAGTTCGGCGATTCCTACGATGTACCTCAGCGAAGTCACACGACGCTCAGTGAAGGTCGCTCTGACGGGGGACGGTGGGGACGAGCTGTTCGCCGGCTATCAGCGCTACATGGCCGCCCGCTGGGCGGCGTTCTGGCAGCGACTGCCGATGTGGTCGCGCCGTCTGCTGGCGGTGGTCGGGCGTGTGGGGCGCCGGGCGCCCTCCCGGAGCTTTCTGCGCCGGGTGTACCGTTTCACTCAAGCGTTCCCGCTGAGCGTCCCGGAGCGGTATCTGCGCTGGGTGGGCGTGTGCGAACGGCCGATGCGCCGCGAGTTGTTGCTTCCCGACGTGGTGCGAGAGTTGCCAGAGGACGCTGAGGCCGTGCTTCTGCAGTGGGCGAAACGTTGCGGCTGTCCGGCCGACGCGGTGACACAGGCGATGTGCGTGGACTGGCACACGTACCTGCCGGGCGACATCCTCTGCAAGGTCGACATCGCGAGCATGGCGCACGGGTTGGAATGTCGCAGTCCGTTTCTGGATCACCACGTGGCGGAGCTGGCGGCGCTCATGCCGCTGCGGTTGAAGCAGTCTTGGCGGCGCGGGAAGAAGATCCTCATCCAGACATTCCGGGAGCTGTTGCCGCCGGAAATCCAGACGCGGGGCAAGATGGGCTTCGGAGTGCCCCTGGCCGACTGGTTTCGGGAAGCGCTGCGGGACTGGCTTCGGGACGTGCTACTGGCTTCCGACAGCGGGTTGCGCAACTGGTTCGACACCGCGGCGATCCGGCGGTTGATCGACGAACACCAATCGGGGCAGCTTGATCACGCTCCGCGGTTGTGGGCGCTGGTGGCCTTCGACGCCTGGTACCGGACGCACGTCGCACGCCGGCCGGTGCCCGTCGAATCGAGCGGCGGTTAGGGACGCCCGATGCCGCCTCGGCGGAAGTGCGATGGAGACTGCGCAAGTCGCGGGGAAGCAACCGGGTCAGGTGATCGGGACGACTCGTCGCAGCAGCAGGGCGGGGACGAGCAGAGCCGCCGTCGCCGCTGCGGCCGCGACGGACTGAGTCGCAGCCAGCACGACCGTCGCATGCAGCATCACGATCGACTGGATCATCGTGCCCACGGCGGCCTGGATCGCCGCGGGCCGGGGATTGGCGAGCGCGGGGGCGATCCGCCGATTGATGGAAAGGGCGATCACGATCAGAAGGACGACGAGCAGCGACAGGTTCGACGGACGCGTCGTCAACAGAAAGCCCAACAGCCCTGCAATGCCCAGATTGGCCACCACGGCGGCGGCGAGCAGCGATCGGGGCGTACTGCCGGTGGCCTCCCGGCGAGCGAACCACGTCAGCCCCGCAACGTACACGCCCATCGCGACGGCCGCGTGAACGATCGGCGGTGCGAACGGAGCACGCAAATCCATCGGCGGGGCGGAGCCGGTGCTGGCCACGGCAACGGAGGCTCCGACCAAAACGTCCAAGGCGCGGCAGGATCCCATCACCACCGGCCCCAGCGGTGTTCGCTTGCCCCAGCCGTCGTACAGAAGGACGGCTGCAGTCAGAGCCGAGGCAAGTTCGATCGTCGGTCGACCGAGCGATGCGGCGCAGCCCAAGGCGGCCGCGATCAACAACACACCGATGAGCGTCGCCGCCGGCAGGCCGACGCGGCCAGAAGGGATCGGTCGGCCCGGGCGATGCCGCGCGTCTTCGCGACGATCGAAGACATCGTTGAAGACCATGCCGGCTGTGTACAGACACCCCGAAATCACCAACAGACGCGCAAAGACGCCGTTGAACTCGACCGTTCCGTTGCGCAGCGCGAAGCCGGCGAAGACGTCCGCGAAAGCCGTGAACACCGCGGGAAGCCGCATCAACTGCACGATCGCCAGCAGGCGGTTCTGCACGGCATGCCGTCCGGTGGAGTCGTCCACGGTCTCGGTCCGTCTGTGTTCCGCAGGTCGCTGGGGCCGCAGGAAAACCGGTCGGTCCGCCGATCCGTCCGGTCCCAACGGCCGTCATCGCCCGCGATCGCTTGTTCGGCGCACCGCCTCCGCGGGGCCGGGACGGACTTCCGTTCGATTCCGGCGAAACCCCCTGGGCGATGCGACAGACAGCGGGTGCCTTCGGCGATGTTCGGCGCCGGTCTGCTCGACGCGATCACACGCCCGGATAGACGCTGTCGATCCAGTCGGCGAAGAAGACGAACGTCTCGTCGATTTCAGACGGATCGTCGGCCACGACGATGTCTCCCGAATCGGCCATTCCGCCCGGACCACCCGGACCGCCCGCCAGCGTGTCGCGGGAGTCACCCTGGCCGTTGACCGAGTCCTGACCCAGTCCGCCGATGGCGATGTCCCGCCGTGCACCGCCCAGCAGCGTATCGTTGCCGTCACCGCCGAGCATGGTGTCGTTGTCGGCACCACCGAGCAGCCGGTCGTTGCCCTCCTTGCCGGACAACCCATCGCCGCCCGTGCCGCCGTCCAACGTGTCGTTGCCGGTTCCGCCGTTGAGGATGTCGTTGCCGTTTTCACCCAGCAGCGAATCGTCGCCGTCGTCACCGCCGATGGTGTCGTTGCCGCCGCCGCCGAAGACCGTGTCGTTCTCGGCGCCGCCGGAGGCGAAATCATGGCCGGATCCCAGCAGGATCTCGTCCGCGCCGGCTTCCGCGTACACGGTGTCGTTGCCGTCGCCGGCGTCGATGGTGTCGTCGCCGGAACCTCCGTGGATGCTGTCGTTGGCGATGCCGCCGTCGAGGCTGTCATGGCCGGTTCCGCCGTCGATCGTGTCGGCGTCCGCGCTGCCGGTGATGATGTCGTCGCCGTCGTTGCCGAACAGGCTGTCCGGTCCGTCGTCGCCGTGCAGCGTATCGTTGCCCA
>RFHO01000062.1 GCA_003696385.1 Planctomycetota bacterium
GACTCTGGTCGTCGAAACACCGAATGAGCGGCAGGCGGTCGAGGACGTGCTGGTCGGTGAAGTCTGGCTGTGCAGCGGGCAGTCGAACATGGCGATGACGGTTTCCCGCGCCATGAACTTCGACCAGGAACGGAAAGCCGCCCGGTTCCCTCAGATCCGCATGTTCACGGTGAAGAGGCAGGCCGCGACGAAACCGCAGGCCGAGTGCGACGGACAGTGGGCGGTCTGTTCGCCGGAGACGGTGGGCAACTTCTCGGCCACCGCGTACTTCTTCGGACGCGAGCTGCACCGCGCGCTCGGCGTTCCGGTCGGCCTGATCAACAGCTCCTGGGGCGGAACCGACATCGCCGCCTGGACCAGCTTCGAAGGCCAGGCCAGCCTCCCCGAATTGATGGGGCTGATGGAACAGGCGAACGAGCGGCTGCGAAGCTTCGACCCACAATCCGCACGGCGGCGATATCAACGGGCACTGGCCCGCTGGAAACAGCAGGCGGCCGCCGCCCGCAAGGCCGGTCGCCCCGTTCCGCGCCGCCCCCGGCCGCCGCTGGATCCGCGAACCGATCCCAACCTTCCGGCAAACCTGTTCAACGGAATGATCCACCCGCTGATTCCGTTCGCCATGCGCGGCGCAACGTGGTATCAGGGCGAGCGTAACTCGAAGACGCTCGAACAGGGCGTTCGCTATGCCCTGCAGTTGAAGACGCTGATCGCCGATTGGCGGAACCGCTGGAATCTGGGGCCGTTTCCGTTCCTGATCGTCCAGCTCCCCAATTTCGGTCGGCCGCAGACTCAGCCGGTCGAAACCACCGGTTGGGTCCTGGTCCGCGAGGCACAATTGAAGGCCGCCCTCACTGTTCCCAACGTCGGCCTCGCCATCACCACCGACATCGGCGTAGCGAACGACATCCATCCGAAGAACAAGCAGGAAGTCGGCCGCCGCCTGGCCCTGTGGGCGCTGGGCACCACCTACGGACGCAAGCTCGTCTATTCCGGGCCGCTGTATGCCGCTCACGAGCTGCAGGCGGGTGAGTCCGGAAACGTCGCACGCGTAGTGTTGCGTTTCCGCCACGTGGGTGACGGGCTGAAATCCCGCGACGGAAAGCCTTTGCAAGGCTTCGCCATCGCCGGTCCCGACCGCCGGTTCCACTGGGCCAAGGCCGAAATCGTCGGGCCCGACACCGTCGCCGTGTGGTCGGACACCGTGCCGGAGCCCGCCGCCGTCCGATACGCGTGGGCTCCGAACCCGCTCGGCAACCTGGTCAATTCGGCCGGCCTGCCGGCTTCGCCGTTCCGCACCGATGGCTGGCCGGTGCTCGATCGTCCGCTCAGTCGTCCGCGCCCCGGCGCCGAATGAGCGTGGTGGGACGGTTTTCCGCAAGATGCACGCGAGCAGTCCGCTCGACGCCGGCTGCCGATCGGCGAATGCGCCGCGGGCCGCCCGGCTCCCGGGCCGCCTCGTTGTCAGCCGCCGCGGCGTTCAGTATCTTGCCGCAAACCGGTCTTTCGGCCGTCCTTCCGTGCCCATCGCAACGTGCGCCAAGAACCCTGCGGGGCGGCACGCGGAGCCCAGTGTGTCCCGGTGACGAGCAGACACCGGCAACCGCGTTCGGCCGTTTGTCCGCGGCATTCGTCGATCGCCGTGCCACCCCATCAACATCAACGCATCGTCCGCTATTGAACCAGAGGAGTGAGACACCATGGAAACCCTGAACGGTCCACTGAATCGCAAGTTGCGCATGGGACTGGTCGGCGGCGGCATCGGTTCGTTCATCGGCCGCGTCCACGCCACCGCTGCGATCATGGACGGTCGCGCCGAAGTCGTGGCCGGCGCCCTGTCGTCGGATCCCGAACGCGCCAAAGCCTCCGCGCCCAGTTACGGAATCGCCCCGGACCGCGCCTACACCTCGTACCAGGAGATGATCGAAAAGGAACTGCAGCGTCCCGAAGAGGAACGGATCGACTTCATTTCCATTACCACGCCCAACCACGTCCACTTTCCGGTGGCCAAAGCCGCTCTGGAGGCCGGATTCAACGTCATCTGCGACAAGCCGATGACGTTCGACTTCGACCAGGCGCAGCAGCTCGTGGAACTCGTCGAGAAATCCGGCGCGGTGTTCGCTCTGACGCACAACTACACCGGCTATCCGCTCATCCGACACGCCCGGCAGATGATCCTCAACGGTGAACTGGGCGAGATCCAGGCGATCCGTTCCAGCTACATCCAGGGGTGGCTGCGTCGTCGGCTGGAGCAGGAAAACCAGAAACAGGCGGCTTGGCGGACGGACCCCAGCAAGTCCGGCGCCGCCGGTGCGTTCGGCGACATCGGCACGCACGCCTTCAACCTGGGACGGTACATGACCGGGATTCTGCCGGAGTCCGTCAGTTGCAACCTGCGGATCTTCGCCCCCGGTCGGCAATTGGACGACTATGGCGTCGCGGTCATCCGCTACGAGAAAAACGCGCTGGGCACCGTCACCGCCAGCCAGATCTCGCACGGCCGCGAGAACGACCTGTTCATCGAAATCGACGGCACGGAAGGCTCGCTGCAGTGGCGTCAGGAAGACCCGAGCGTGAGGATTCTGCGACGCAACGGGCAGCCGCATCAGATGATCACCCGCGATCCGAACGCTCCGTTCATCAACGAAGCGGGCAAGGCCGCCTGTCGCCTGCCTTCGGGCCACCCGGAAGGCTTCTTCGAAGCGTTTGCCAACGTGTACCGAGCGGCCTTCGACGCCATCGTCAAACGAATTGCCGGCGAACCCTTCGAAACGCGGGACACGATCTATCCCAACGTCTACGACGGTGCCGAGGGGATGTATTTCATTCAGCAATGCGTCGAGAGCAGCAGGCAGGACGGCGCCTGGCTGCCGCTGCGGTATGAAAAGGCCCGGCGCTGACCGGTGCTTGTCCGCGGCGACGACGGTCGCAAACGCTCGGTGACCGTGAACGGCCGATCGGCCCGGTGCCGATCGGCCGGTTTCGTGCGCCCAGCGACGCGCCGCGTCCGCCGGCCGCGATACACCGCACGCCGCACGCAGGTCATGGCAGCTCGCGAATCCTCAGGCCGCGAAACTCGATCGGCGCCCCTTCGGATTCCAGGCAAAGGTGTCCTTCGCGCGGGTCGCAGCCCGTCCCGCCGGAGACTTCTTCACCGTTCACCCACAACCGCACTTCCCCGTTGATGCACCGGACGTAGTAGTGATTCCACTCGCCGACACCGCGGGAAAGCTCCTTGCGCGGGAAGCTGCGGCTGCCGTTGGGACTGACCGGCGGGAACGGCGTCATTTTTGCTCCCTGTGTGGGAAACACGTCGCCATTGGTCGTGAACCAGTCGGCCTTCTTGCCGCTCCGCTTCTCGTACAGCTCCTTGTAGCCATGGTCGAGGATCTGCACTTCGATGCCTTTGGGCAACTGGCCCGGTTTCAGCCGCTTCAGCACGTCCGTCGGAGCCCAGACGAAGACTCCGGAATTGCCGCCATAGCGGCGGTGTCGCCATTGAACGACGAGTTCGAAATTGCGGTACACCTTCTTCGACGCCAGCACGCCGATCGGCTTGCCGGTGCAGCGGAGAACATTGCCGTCCCACTTCCAAGTGTCCTCGGAACAATTCACGTTCCAGAAATCGTCCGGGCCCAGCGCGCGCCAGCCCGGCTCGGTCCCGTCGATGCAGGCCTTGGGAACAGGCACCGGCTCGTCCGCGGGCGTCGGCGGAGCGTCCTCGGCCGCCGCCACGCGTTCGCCCGTTCCCGCTCCCTGCAGTCCGAGGCCAGCCAGCGCGGCCAGCATCATCACGCAACGCCAACGTCTTCCGCCCGCGATCGCTTTTCGTCCCAAACGCCGCATGTCGCGCCTCCCATTTCGAAATCCATTTTCCCGCGAGGCCTCGCCGGCAACCTGAACCGGCCCACATTCGCCGGCCCCCTGCTGCAGGCTCGCCCAATGTCAGCGTCGATTAGCGCGAAAGCCGCTCATTCTGACAAGCGACCGCCACAGCGGGCACCTCAGGCTCCGCCCCGGAACGCTCGGACTGCACCGTGCACCGCGCGGCACGCCGGCGGCCACGCAGAACGCGCCCGCACGGTTGTCAATTCCGGCGGCCGCTCGCTACGGTGCGCGGCAAC
>RFHO01000421.1 GCA_003696385.1 Planctomycetota bacterium
GTCCGTAGAAGGCCGTGGGCCGTCGGCGGCGGCACGATCTGTGGGAAGCGAGCCAATGTCAGGATGCGACTGTGGTCGCTGAGAGCGCCCGATGATCCCTTCGGACGGCGTCGAGCAGCGCGTCTTCGAATGAATCGAGGTTGCACACCGTCATGGAAAACAGCGAGCCCAGCTCTTCGCAGCGATGAGACGGGACGTGGGGCAGGATCATGAAGCTGTGGTCGTAGTCCAGTCCCAACAGGCGGGCGACGCGGGCGTACTTGGCGACATGTTGCTGGTAGCAACCCGTCTTGGCCTCGATCCAGATGGTCGATACACCGATCCGCACCAGAACGTCCAGCTCGAAGTCCGCGCCATCTGGCAGCACGATCTGCGGATTCGCCAGGCATTCGAACGGCAGCGTCGATTCCGTTTCGGCCTGTGCGGCGGCATGAGCCGATTCGGCGATCTGGCGGACGTACCGTTCGAGCCATCCGCCGGAGAAAAAGTTCTGGGCTTTGGGGAGCGTGCTGGGGCGCGCTCGCAATACGCAGCACGGCGACTTTGAGTAGGTGTACTCCACGAGAAACGCGACGTCGTGCAGTCGCGTGCAGAGTTGGCAGATGGAGCCGATTTCCACGGCTGGCCGGCTTCGCAGACCCATCGTGAAAGGTTCTCCATGCTGCATGGTGCGCTTGATGTGGGCCAGCAACGGAGCGACGTGTGCATAACGATCACCGATGAGTCGCGCCAGACTGTCGAGCACGGCGTCGGCCGGCTCCGGTGTGGGAACGGTCTTGATCTGGATGCCTTTCGATTCCAGGAACTCGGTCAGTTGCGGCGGCGGCGATGGTTCCCGCGCGTCCGATGTCTCGACTGTGGAGTCGGCCACGGGTTCGAAAACACGCGCGACTTTGCGCGGAAGTTCCTCGGCAGAGGTGACGGCCGGCGTCCGCTCGAGGCTGTCGGCGATCCGCTCCAGCGCCGTGGCGATGCGTTGCAACACGGTGATCTCGATGTTGTCGGTGTTCATGGCTTTCTCCCAGAGGGCATCGGGTGTGCCGTTCGTGCTCTGCGACACGTTCTCGGTCTCCGCAATCCTCAGGCGTAATGGGCGTCGATACCCAGGGCGTGAATCAGTACGCGGCCGTTGACGATTTCGTGACGGATCAGCCGCTGTTCGCGGACGGCGTCCTTGTCGAAGAAATCGCTGAAGCGATCGTTGCTGAGCACGTACGTGTCGGGGGCGTCCGCGGCCAGAGCCAGCACGGTTTCGTCCGCCCGGCGACCCGCGGCCACGACATGGACTTCGACGTCTTCGGGAAACAGCGTGCGAAGCTCGGTGTTGCCGAGTCGAAGCTGATGCGTGATGCCGGCGTCGAAGACGATCGTCACGCGGTAGTCGCCGTGCAGTTGTTCGAGCACGGCCTGCAGCGGCGCGACGCCCACGAACTCGTCCCCGTTGGCATAGCAGAGGTTGTTTCCGTCGATGATGAGGTTGCGCATCCGCACGAGCGTCTCGATGCGTTGCTCTTCCTCCGCGAATCGCTCGGCGAGCTTCCGACGATTCCGTTGGAGGGCGTCCAGTCGCTTGCGTCGCGTAGCCATCACGTGCCTGGGTGAACCGTGGCCGAACACGTGCTCGCACTGCTGGTGGATCATTGCACGTTCATAGCTGTCGGCGGCATTGTTGAGCTGCCGCTCGAACTCTTCGGCCGATTCGATCTCGTCGTTCAGGCTCTGGATTTCAGCATCGATCGATCGGAGCTGCTGGTGGCACGGCCGCAGCGTTTCCCTGGCCTGAGCGTGACAACGGCGGAGCCGCTGGACCTCGCGCTTGGCGGACTGATGGTCCCGCTGCAGCGCCGCACACCGGTTATGCAAGAGATCGATGTCGACGGCGTCGTACCAGGCGAGTTCACGGGCGGTGGCGGCGGATTGGGTGCGAGCCTCGTCGATCTGCCGATCGATCTCCGCCAGGGCCTGGTCGAGTTCCGCGCATCGATTTCGCAGCCGCGTGCTCTGCCCGGCCAGCTCCCACTGTTCGGCGTCGAACCAGTTGCGGGGATTCAACCAACTTCCCATGCGAGCGTGGACGCTCTCGATCTGCCGGCGAACGGCGTCCCTGTCCCGTTGCGTGGCTTCGCGTTCCGACATCAGTTTTTCGATCCTGGCCTTCTGTGCGTCGATAGCGCGAACCAGGGCGGCACGGTCGGTCCCGCGATAGCGATCGATCTCGGCCCGGACTTCGTTGACACGCTGCTGCAGATCCTCCAGGTGCCGTTCGGCTTGCCGCAACGAAGCGGTGACCGGATTCGAGAAACGCTTCATCGAGTGACTTGCAGAACTTGGGCGACGAGAGGAAGTACTGATCACGGTGAGACTCCTTTCGCTGGAAACTGGGGCCGGGCGTGTTGCCCTTTGGCGTTCGTCCCGGACACCACTGTGGGTCCGTGATGGACGAGCCGCGTGTCTGTCTGGAATAACGACGCGGCGGCCGGGATCTGACAGGCGAGCCCCTGCGTTCGCCTCGAGCCGTTTTCGATCCGACTCCGGCGAGGTCCGCGTTCGCTTCGACCAGTCGTCCCGGGCCGGAACGGTGCACGCCGCGGTCATTTCGCCCTTCGTAGCGCCCGGCTGTTCCCGGTCGTCGAGCCCCAGATTCTCCCGTGTTAGTCCTCTTGCTGCAGGCTGTCGATGTACTTCCGATAGGCCTCCGCCGCTTCCTGGGGCA
>RFHO01000422.1 GCA_003696385.1 Planctomycetota bacterium
AAGCAATCCGGGAACCGGGCAACACCAGAGTCGCTACGCCCGCCGTTGGTACGATCGTCTCTAGCTCCGCGCACAACTCGCGGGCCATCTTTCGGTCGACCTGCAGATCGGTACTGAACACCATGCACGGCACCGAGCCGCCCGCGGCCGCAGCTATTGCAGTCACCTGATCCCCGTTCAGAGGAACGGTCCGCCACCACGCCGCGACTCTGTCGCCGTCCTGGCACCCGGTGCCAACATCCACCGAGGCTTCCCCGGTGGACGCTTCCCACCGCGACCGGATCGTCCCATACAGACTCTCGAACAATCGTCCCGCAGCGGCTCCGCCTTCGCTCAGCGCTCGCAACACCGGTTCGCAACTTCGGACGTCGTCAACCGCAAACAGACCGCCAGCAACAACCGGATCGCCCACCGGGTGACGGTCCACCCGGAAAGGAGCGATTCCCAGCCACGCGGTCTGACCACAATTGAGCAGAATCAAGACGTCCGGTGTCTCGTTCGCTTCGACATCCGCAAACGGCCGCAACAGCCTCGCCCGCAAGCTCACCAGCATGCGCCGGTACAGTTCCAGAAGCCACGGGGGAGCGTCGTTGGCCACCCACAGCCAACGCACGCGATCGCGCGTGGCATCGGTGGGTTTGTTTCCAAAAATCGCGACCGGTCGCATCGCCTGCTCGATCGTTCTTTGTGCGGTTGCGTGGTTGGAGTTGAGGATCGGCATCGGCGGACGTCTCCAGCCGTTTCGTCCTGAACATCCGCTTTGAACTCGGTCCACTACCGGAACGCCAGCCGCATTCTGCCCCGGACGGGCATGAGAATGTCCCCTTGCGGCAACGTGCTGCAAGGAAGCGCGTATAAGCCTGTGCTCAAATGGTCGACGTGATCATCCGAGCGCACTCGGTCACAATATCGGCATGTTTCCGTTCGAACGGACACAGTCGCTCACAACAGAGTGGCCACAGACACACAGAGCGTCAGAATACCAACGAGTTGCGGGTGATCATGTACCATTGCCGAAGATCACCTGCAATTAACGAGGCGCCTCCCGCCATACGGGCGGACGGCTTTTGGAGTCTGTAAGACCTCGGCGGGTTTTTTTCTGACAGTTCTGAACCAGAATGCCGCATTCGTTGGGATCACGAGATACGACTCGGCCGCCACGGAAGGCGAAATCCTGCCAGCCGATGGGATCGTGGCTATGCCCGGCAACTGCGCAGGATGGACGCCGAGTGTGATGCGCAGAAATCGCCCCGAACGCATGGCCACCCGTGCACCGCCTGTCGGACTTTCATCCTGCCGGCGGCATCGGCCTCATTGCTGGGCGTGAATACCCGGCTTGTTCCGAAGGATTTCCGGGGCGCGGTCGAAGATGGCGTTGATCAAGTGCCCCAGCTTCGGGTGCTCGGGTTGAATATCGACGGGGAAGTGGTGTTCGCGAACGGCGGCGGCGGCCGTCGGTCCGATCGCCGCAATGGCTCGACGGCGTGCAGCTTGGCGGAACTGGTCACCCAAGCCCATCTGCTCCGCCACCTGCAGGACATGCTCGACCTGCTGCGCACTGGTGAACACGATCACGTCGGCATCGCCGGCCACGATGCGTTCGATGGCCCGCTGGAGCGGCTTGAGGTCATCCGGCAGCGCCCAACGATACACCGCAACCGGGACCACCGTCGCCCCCCGTTTGCGCAGCTCTTCGTACAGCTCTTCGCTCGGCTTGCCATACTCCTGGACGGCGATCACACAGCCCTCGATGGACTCGAGCCGCCGCGGTGGGTCGGTGTTCGCGACCAACCCGCCATCGATGATCTGCAGGATCTCGCGCGAGGTGTTCGGTTCGGGCACCTGGTGATCGATGCGGATTCCGAATTCGCGGAGCACCGCCGCCGGCTTGGGACCGCGAACGATCTGCACGGCTCGTTGCAGTCCATCGGTGAATGCCTGCCAGTCTCCGTGCTGCCGAACGGTCTCCAGCAGCGTCTGTGCTCCCACGCCCGTCATCCAGATCACCGCATCGATTTCTCCGGCGGCGACGCGGCGGGCGAAATCCAGTGCGGGACGATTGTCTTCCAGCGGCACTTCCTGCATCGACGGCGCGATGATCGCTTCGCCGCCGCGCCGCTCGATCAACTGCCGCACCTCTTCGGCACGACGGCTTTCGAAGCAGCAGATCCGCAAACAAGGTTGCCCGCGCTGGTCGCTCATTGGCGATACCTCTCGAGAACGCTTCCCGTCACCCGCTGGTTCAGCGCGGGCGTGAGCTTTTGGCCCGCCGCCACGCCGGGCGTACCTCGCCCCCGTCCGTCGATCCACCCGCCGGACCGCCGTTCTGCGGGCAACAGGGGCCGATGTCGATTCCGGCTAATCCTTGCCGGGCCGCTCCCCATCGTCCTGCCCATCCATTCCAAAGCGGGCATACACCGCGGTTCGTCCCAAATCGTACTCCACGTGCTGCGCAATGGCATTCGGCTTGACGATCAGACGCACGAACGTGACCGCCCCTGGACTGACCTCACGGAATTCCCCCGATCGGACATCCAACATGCCGACCCGGTACGTCGCCAGCGAGAACGTTCCTCCGTTGGCGCGCTTCCGCTGCACGAATTGTCTCGCCGCAAAAAGCAGCGTAGGCACCGCAACGGGTTGATGTGGTGTGACACAGTGCTTCTCGATCAACCGCTGCCACAGTACCTCACCGGTGTGCCGGTCCAGCCCGATGCACCATCCGTGCACGGTGCGATCCTCACTGGTCAGCCCGCTGATCCGCAGCACGCCCGGTTCGTTGATCGGCGTCTGCGTCAGCACGGTGTAACCGAAACGCGACCGGCGGACGGCGAAGTCTTCGAGGTTCGCCTGCGGGTGCACGCGGCGGCGGAATCGCGTCCTCCCTTGCTCCAATTCCAACATCGCCAGCTCGCCCCGCGGATCGATTGCCAGCAGTTCCGGGGCGAAAAGCTCGTTCAATGCCACCTCGAGACCGGCCGTCCCGTGCGAAACCCGTCTATCGTCCAACAGCAGTTCCAGGCAGTGGTCGTTGACTTCGGCCGCCGTGGGCAACACGACCGCCGTTCGGATCTGTGGGACCAATTCCCGTTGCCACACGGTTTGTCCGCTCAGCATGTCCGTGGCCAGAACGAGCGTCGAAGCCGCGTTCTGGTGCACGCTGACCAGACGACGACCGAGCCACGCGGCCCGCGCGTTCAGCGGCGGCAACAGACGCGTGCCGAGCGCCTCACCATCATCCAGGCGAACGACCAGCGCCGAGTCGTCGTCGTTCAGCTCGCAGACCAGCACGTGGCCGTCACCGCTGAACTGCAAACCTCGTGGCAGGCCTTCGCGGACCCACAACGAATCGCCGGTGAACGGATCCACCGCCTGCAGCCGACCGCCGATCTGCAGCACCAAAACGTCATCGCTCAGCCCCCCCACATTGCCCAACGGCTGCCCTTGGCTGTCGAAGCGCAGAACGGGGCGGCCTCGCCCGAGGTTGACGTTGGCCACGATTCGAACCAGCTGCGACGCACCGGGAACCACGTCGGTCAAACGTTTCTTCCACAGAACCCGAACGCCGGAACGATCGTCGCGGAGCGCATCGACGGCCAGGCACGTCTCACCCAGCACGAACACCAGCATGTGACCGCGAACCAGACAATAGTTCCCGCGGGTGTCCGGCGGCCGAACGGACAGCTCCGCCAGTGACACACGCCACCGCTCGTTTCTCTGGCTGTCGTAGGCGACGACGTTCTGTCGCCCGTCATCCAGCTCAAACGTCCATCCCGCCAGTCCCGCATCCAGGTCTTCCAACCGTTGCACCGGGTAGGAGCGTCGGATGGCCTGTAGCGGAGCCGAAGGGGCCTGAACGACGATCCGGGAAAGCGGGCGCCACTGCCAATGTTCGCGCGCCAGCCGCTCGCGAACAGCGGGACGTTCCAACCACTGACGGACGAATTCGATACCCGTGGTCTTCCCATCGACGGGCGTCTGCGCAAAACGGCTGGCCAACAGCACCAGCCGATATGGCATCGACTCATACCGCCGATGCCGACGCCACAGCTCCAGCAACTGTGCGTTGGCCCATGCGGCCGTGCGTTCATCTCCGGAGTGCGAGAGCGTGATCAAGTGCTGCTCACACGCCAGAGGCTCCGTGTCGTCCTTCATCCACTGCGTGATCAGCCGCCGCCGCACATCGTCTGCCAGCGGGGTGCGACCGAACAAGCCCAGCAACCGCAGCAAAACCTCCGGCGATGAGTTCTCCGCCAGCCGCCGCCGGATCCACTCTTCCGCACGTCGGTGCAAAGCCAAATCGGACGCTTGAGTGCTGAGCATCGCCGTCAACTGCGCCCGCACCCATCGATCCGACCGAACTTGCGCCGACGGACTCGTGCGGATCATTTCGGGCCCTTCGATTCCATCGGCGAATCGCAACAGTTCTTCGAACGCCTCACGACGATGACCGGCACGGATCAGCCCGTTGACATACACATGAAAGTAGTCCGCGCGGCGCGGAGAATCCTCGATCAGGCGTTGGATCAGAGCCAGCGACCGCTCATTTCGGGAATCACCCCGCCGGAGATTCTCCAGCAATGCCCCGACCATGATCGTTCGAACTCGGTCGTCAGACCGAATTTGCAACGCCTGCTGGAGGTCTTGCAAACCAGCATCGGTCAGCCCCTCTGCCAACCGCATCTCCCCCCGCAGCGCGAGCGCCTGTGATCGCGTCTGCGGCCGCTGCAGTCCGTCGGCGATTCTCTGCTGCAGGCGGTCGAGCGTCGGAAACGCCGCCACGAAAGCCGGCCCCTGAACCGCCAGCGTGCCCGATCCGGCGGCCAGATTGCCTTCGACCGGCTGTTCGTGCGGTGCGCGCAGCAGGATCCGCCCGTCGTTCAGATCGACGACCACCAGTTCATTGGTCTGCAAGGGCAACACATATCGACCTCCCAGACGCACGCCACGGCCGGCTGGCAAACCGATCGGCGTGGGCTGCGCCCAGGCCGGCTTGCCGTCCGCCAGACGGTAGGCTTCGACCTGCCCCCGCGACACGACCACCACGTGCGCCGGCAGGACCGCGGCGATCCACAAGCCATCCGCCCGCGGTCGCTTCCACATCAGCTTTCCGTCACGAAGGCGATAGCAGAGCAATTCGTTCGAGTCCGACGGCGTCAACAGCACGTGTCCCCCCGCCACCCGTGGCGTCCCGTCCAGCCACCGCGGTTGCGACAGTTGCTGCAGGCTGCTGGCCAGTCCCATCATCCGCGCCCGCATGATCATGAACGCAAACGCGGCCCGCGAATTCGGGTCGATTTCCGGTGGCGGTTCCTGGTACCGCCGAGCCCACGCGATGCGCCGGCCCACCAGATCGTAGGCCACCACCGCCCCGGCCCCCGTCGGACAGATCAGCAAGCCGTCCGCATAGGCCGGCTGCAATCCCGCGACACGCCGCCGGGCGTCATCCATCACCGAAAGATCGGGCGAGGCGATCGTCTGCGCCCACAGCAGAGTCCCATGATCCGCGTCCAGACACAACAGACGGATGTCCCCGCCTTCCTCCGCCAGCACGTACAGCCGGCCATCCAGCGGCAACGGCGGCCCGAGAAAAAACACTCCCGCCAACGGAAGCTCGTGCGGCCCCCGCGGACCGCCCAATCGCCACCGCAGACGACCCGTGCGAACTTCGTAGGCCACCAGCCGGTTGGTTTCCTTCGGCCCCAATCGCGGCGACTCGCCGCTCGGCGCGATCACCCGCGTCGCAAATACGAAGCCGTCTTTTTCGACCGCGAATACCGACCGGCCGTCACTGCTCAACGTTCCGACGGTCAGATCGTGCCACACACGCTGCGTCAGAAACGCGAGCATGTCCTGTGCAGACACGGCGCTGGGGACGACCACATGCTCCGCCCAGTCCACATCGAACAGCTCGGCGGCCACCGGATCGGCATACACCGATTCCCACACCAGCCGTCCGCTGCTCAGGTCGAACGCGCGCAACCGGTCGAGGCAACGACTGATCAGCAGCCCCCCGACGACCAGCGGCTGCGGAGCGATCACCGGTGATTGCCCAGCTTCAATCAGCTCTTTGCGCGACTGTTCGATCGCTTCCCGGACCGTCGTATCCGATCGCTGGCCCGCGTCGGGTTGCGGCGTCTGCTGGCGGATGATCACCCCGCCGACCACCTGTGGCGTGGAAATTGCCACCGGCGCGGCGCCTGCAGCGGGCAGTTTGGCCGTCTGCAGTGCCGACAATTCCCACAGATCGCGGACCCATTGCGGGCCGCCCACCGGTGCGAACGCCGCGGCCGAGGCATTGTGAGACGGTGCCCCACCGACGATCCGCCAATCCGCCGCCACGGATTCGGCATGACGTTGGATCTGGGTGGCATACTCCCGCAGTACCGAAAGGACGTTCTGCGCTTCGGCCGTCCGATCGCCCAGGCGCCATCGCTTTGCCGGCGGGATCGCGGCGTCGCCCCACACACGCTCCGCGGCGGCCGCGTCACCGGATGCCAGCAGGCATGCCACTTCCCAAACCTCCGCCA
>RFHO01000423.1 GCA_003696385.1 Planctomycetota bacterium
CCCCTCATGAGCGAACGTACGCGCCACACCGCAACGGCAGGTCGCTTCAGCCGTCGGTGACGTCCCGAAAGCCGTTCATGTACGGCAGTCGTTCGGCGGTCGCGAGGATCTGATCCTTCGCCTCCAGCAACTGCGTCAGGAAGTCCCAGCGGCCAGTGACCAGTGCATCGCGAGCGCTTTCGGGGATCTCCACGTCGAACGCCCGATCACCGTACTCCACCCGCTTCGCCTGCAGATCGATGCGGATTTCCAATTGCGGCTCCGCCTGGACCGCGGCGGCCAGCTCTTCGATCCGCTCCCGCGGCGCCGTCACGGCCGGGATGCCCAGCGACGTGCAGTTGCCGAAAAAGATTTCGGCGAACGATTCGCCGATCAGAGCCCGGATGCCCCATCGCATCAGCGACTGGGGCGCGTGCTCGCGCGACGAGCCGCAGCCGAAGTTCCGCCCCACGATCAGGATACTTCCGCCCTGAAACCGCGGATCGTCGAACGGATGACTCGGATCCTGCTTCCGATCGTCCTCGAACGCATGCTCCCCCAATCCCTCGAATGTCACGCATCGCAGGTATCGGGCGGGAATGATCCGATCCGTGTCGATGTCGTCCAGCACCAGCGGCACGCCGCGGCCGCGGACTTCGATGATCTCCGTTGCTTCGGTCATGATCGCTTTCTCGATGCCCTTTCTGTCGGCTTTCAACCACACGGCGACGTCATCGCCCGCTCACGCAGGACCTCATCGCCCGCTCAGGTGTACCGGATGGCCCGGTGCTGCGGCTCGAAGTATTCCGGCAGCAGGCTGTCGACCTGCAGCAGACCGCGGCGCGTCAGCCGCACGCCGTCCTCGTCGAACTCCAGAAATCCCGCGGCCCGCTGATTCTCCAGCGCCTGCCGGAACTCGTCGATCACATTCACTCCGAACTTCCGGCGGAAGTAATCCGCGTCGATTCGCCCTTCCTTCATCTGCAGCACGAATTCGCGAATCAGCAACTGGTGTCGCGTTGGCCGCAGCGCCCGCCGGATCGGCAGGCGGTCGGAGCGCACCGCCTGCAGGTAGTTCTGCAGCTCGTCTTCGTTCTGGTAGTGCACGCCCTGAAGGTGACCGAACGAGGAAACACCGATCGCCAGAAGATCCGCTCCCCGCCACACGTTGTCCCGATACACGAAGTGGTCCGTCTCGAGATCCTTCACCAGTTCGTTGCCGCTGCTGATCTGATAGCCCGCAGCCAGCAACCGGTCGAACGCCTCGTTCACCCAGCGTCGCTTCGTCTCCCAGTCGGCCACTGGCGACTCGATCCCCAATTCCTTGATCTCCTGGGAGATGATCGTGTTGTGCGGCAACTCCATCTGGTAGATCGTGATGTTGTCCGGATCCATCTCGATGGCCCGGTCGATGCAGCGGTGCCAGTTCTCGTCCGTTTCGCCGATCATCCCGGCGATCAGGTCGATGTTCACCTGCGGGAAGCCGACCTGCCGGATCCAGTCGTAGGCCCGGAAAATCTCCGGAGACAGGTGTGCCCGCCCATTGGCCTCCAGGATCGCGTCGTCGAAATTTTCCACGCCCAGCGAAACGCGGGTGACGCCGATTTCCTTGAGCGTCTTCACCTTCTCCAGACTCAGCGTGCCCGGCTCGCACTCGAAGGTCACTTCATCGGCTTCCCGCCACGAAACGAACTGGCCGAGCTTCTCGGCGAGCTGCAGCAGTTGCCGCGAACTCAGGTACGAAGGCGTGCCACCGCCGAAATACACGAACTGCAGCCGCCGTCCCTGCACCGCCGGACGCTCACTGACCATCTGCAGCTCGTGTGCCATCGCGTCGACGTAGTCCTGGATCGCCTTCGCATTCTGATTCGTATAGACGCGGAAGTAGCAGAACTTGCACCGCTTGCGGCAGAACGGAATGTGCAGATACATCCCCAGCGGAACCGAACGGTCCGGCTCGGACTCGAACGCCGCCTCGATCTCCGGCACGAAATCGCGCGACCACACCGAATAGGGCGGGTAGTTGGAAATGAAGTAGCTGCCCACGCCGGTGCCCTTGGCGGGTTCTTTCGCGGTCGTATCGGTCGCCATGTCACGTCACCTGTCGATTGCCGCACAACGGTACAAGCCCTCCCAAGCCGAGGGTCATCGCGGTCGTCTCGGCAGCCCCCGAAAGCCCAGCGAACAGCCACGGCTGCTCGCCCGGACCGGCCTGCTCCGGACATCCTCGCATGAGCCACACCGTCCGCGAGACACCCTGTCGGCCCCACCCCGGGCATTCCGCAGGCCCCGGAAGCGGCGAAGCCCGCACGCGCCACCCGCGGCGGCCTCATGTGCCGGCCGCATCGGAGCTACCGAAGCAGAAGATCTGTCCGTCGGCCGACTCCGTTCCGATCACCAGACACCCTTCGCCGACCGCCGGCGACGCCGAGATCGCCCGGCCCGCCGCAAACTTCCACACGACCTTGCCGGTCGCCAGCTCCAGGCCATACAGGTTGCCGTCCGAACTGCCGACATACACCCGGTCACCCACGACGACCGGTGAACTGTCCACGCGGCCGCGCGTCGGCACGATCCACACACGTTTGCCGGTCCTGCGGTCGATGCAGTGTATCCGCTTGTCGCGGCTGCCGACCACCACGAACGCACCCGTGACCGCCGCCGACGAGTGGATCGGGAACTCCTTCTCCGGGTCCCGGTATCGCCAGACGACCTTCTTTTCCTTCCAGTTTACCGCCAGCACTTCGCCGGTGTACGTCCCGAAGTACAGGACGTCTCCGTACACGGCCGGCGACGCGATCAGGTAGGTCTCGATCGGCATCTTGTAGCGTTCCGCGCCCGTTGCGACGTCGACCACGTGCAGGTGCTCGTCGCAGCCGGTGACGAAACACACGCCCTGCGAGACCGCCGGCGAACCGTTGATCCGGTCTCCGGTCTGCAGCTTCCACACCAGAGCGCCGGTTTTCGCCTCCAGACAGTACAGGTGGCTGTCGTACGACCCGAAAATCACCCGCTCGCCGACCACGGCCGCCGAAGCGATGATCTCCGCCTGCGTCTGGAACGTCCACTTCCGCTTGCCGGTCCGCCGGTCCACCGCGTGAAACACGCCGTCCTCGTCGCCGAGGAACACCGAGTCGGCCGTCACGGTGGGAGCCGACTGGAAACCCGGCAGAAACGCGTTCGGCTTTGGATTCTCCAGCGACTGGTATTCCCACACGGGCTTGCCCGTCCGCCGATCCAGGCAGTACAGCCGCCCTCCCAGCACGGGCGCATAGACGTGCCCCGCAACGATGGCCGCCGCGGAGACCATCCCGTCCTGAGCCGGAGCCTTCCACAGCAACTCCAGCCGCTCCGGCAGCGGACACCCGGCCACGCCCCGCAGTTCGTTCCCGTTGCGGAACGACGGCCAACTGCACCGCCCCGGCGGCGCAAACGGATCGCCCGCAGCCCGCGCCCCATTGGCCGGCGCATCGTCCGGTGCCGGGTCCGCCGCCAGCAACGATCCGCCCAGATGCCGTCCCCCGAATGCTCCGGCCAAAACCGCGCCCATCGTGCGCAATGCCGCCCGGCGATCGACCGGGCCGCCCGGACCATGGTGATCGTCCAACGCGCCGCCACGTTCCCCGCCGATCGGCGCGAACCGCCGCGCGACGGAACGCGTCACGCGCTCCGGCCGTCTTTCCGTCCCGGTGCTCATCCGTGTCGCCTGTCTGAGAACGAGAACTCGCCGAAATCCGATCGAGATGCGATCGTCCGGCTGCCGGCGTCCATCGTAAATCGGCCGATCACCAGCGTCTAGCACGCCACGAACCCAGAGCCCGCGGTTCGAATCCCCCGTGCTGCCGGCCCCCGCTCGGCTGCCTATACTGTGCGCCGGCCGGCTCCGAACGCGGGTCGCCGGCCCGGCCACGCACGGGAGTTGCCTCCCGAACCGCGGCCAACCGTACGCCACGCCTGTGCGCCGCCCCGGGGAAATCGAACACGATCCGGTGGATCGCACATCGGGCCGTTCCCGGCGACGCCTCGCGCCTCGGCGCCGGCTGTTTTGCCGCAAACGCCTGGAGTTTCCCCTTGCCGATCGTCCACCCGGTCTTTCTGTCCCTGGGGTCCAACATCGCCCCGGAACGTCACCTCCCGCTCGCCGTCGCCCGGCTGCAACTGCTCGGTGACGTGCTGGCCGCCTCGCGCGTGTGGCAGAGTCCGCCCGCCGACGGCTCGGAGCAATCGCACTACCTGAACGCCGCGGTGCTCCTGGCCACCGAAGCCACCGCCGAAGAACTCTACGGCTGCCGACTGCCCGAGATCGAGACGGCACTGGGGCGGCTCCGCGATCCCGGCGACCGCTACGCGCCCCGCACGATCGACATCGACATCAGCCTCTTCGACCG
>RFHO01000063.1 GCA_003696385.1 Planctomycetota bacterium
GCCGCACCGGCGGGCGTACGACTCGACCTGGTCGCGCGTGATGCGATCCACCGAAAAGTACCGGGCCTGTGGATGAGCGAAGTACAAGCCGCTGACCGATGCCGCCGGGTACATCGCGAAGCTTTCGGTCAGTTCGATGCCCGCGCGGCGTTCGGCCTGCAGCAGGTCGAACAGCGTCCGCTTGCGCGTGTGATCCGGACAGGCCGGATACCCGAAGGCCGGGCGGATGCCGCGGAACTTCTCGCGGATGATGTCCTCCAGCGACAGATCCTCGTCACGGCCGTAACCCCACTCACGGCGTACTCGCGCGTGCAGGTATTCGGCGAAGGCCTCGGCCAGCCGATCGGCCAGCGCCTTGGCCATGATGGCCGAGTAATCATCGTGTTGCCGTTCGAAATGCCGGACCAGTTCGTCCGTGCCGTGCCCCGCGGTGACGGCGAACGCGCCGATGTAGTCTTCCCGCCCGCTGTCCAGCGGAGCAAC
Organism: Planctomycetota bacterium; assembly: GCA_003696385.1. Taxonomy (GTDB): domain Bacteria; phylum Planctomycetota; class Planctomycetia; order Planctomycetales; family Planctomycetaceae; genus J052. The sequence goes on from RFHO01000063.1 coordinate 484, forward strand.
GTAGTCGGCCAGAGACCGGAAGTCCCGTTGCCCCGTCCGCTCCCATTGCTGGCGCAGCATCGGAAAGCGGCACAGTTCCACATCCCGCCGTTCGTCCTCGAACAGGATGATGTCGTCGCCGTCGCTGGCTGCCGGCCAGAACCCGTAAACGGCGTGTGCGGTCAACAGCTTCTCGCGCACGATCCGCTCAAGCAGCCGTTGGGCCTCGTCGTACAGCTTGCGCGCCGTCTCGCCGACGACCGGATCGTCCAAAATGCGCGGAAACTTGCCTCGCAACTCCCACGTCCAGAAGAACGGCGACCAGTCGATGAAAGGCACCAGTTCCTCCAGCGGGAAATCGCGCAGCTCGCGGATGCCCAAAAACTCTGGTCGATCGATCCGCACGGTCCGCCAGTCGGTCTGAAACCGCCGCCGGAGTGCTTCTTCATAGGGCACCAGCTTCCGCTGCTGCGCGCCGGAATAGCGTCGCCGGTCCTGCTCCTGAGCCGCCCGCACTTCGGCGACGAATGCGTCTCGCGAGCGCGGATCCAGCAACTTTTCGACCACCGGCACTGAAAGCGAAGCATCCAGCACGTGCACGACGGGCTGTTCGTACTCCGGAGCGATCTTCACCGCGGTGTGCTTCGCGCTGGTCGTGGCGCCACCGATCAGCAGCGGGATGTCGAACCCCTGGCGCTGCGTTTCGCGCGCCACGTGCACCATTTCGTCAGGTGACGGGGTGATGAGTCCGCTGAGCCCTATGATGTCGGCGTTCTTTTCGCGGGCGGTCTGCAGGATCGTTTCGGCCGGCACCATCACGCCCAGGTCGATCACCTCGAAGTTGTTGCAGCGCAGCACGACGGCCACGATGTTCTTGCCGATGTCGTGTACGTCGCCCTTGACGGTGGCCAGCACGATCCGGCCCCGCGCTCCGGCGCCGCTCTGTTTCTGTTCCGCCTCCATGTACGGCGTCAGATAGGCCACGGCTTTTTTCATCACGCGAGCCGATTTGACCACCTGCGGCAGAAACATCTTGCCCGCACCGAAGAGTTCACCGACGACGTTCATCCCGTCCATCAGCGGCCCCTGGATGACATCGAGCGGCTTGCCGTACTTCTGCCGCGCTTCCTCGGTGTCCTGCTCGATGTACTCGGTGATCCCCTTCAGCAGCGCATGCTTGAGGCGTTCTTCCACCGAAGCATTCCGCCAGGCGTTCTTCTGGGAATCGTCCTGCTGGGTGGCCCGCTGCTTGACCGTCTCGGCAAACTCGATCAGCCGCTCGGTCGCGTCCGGACGGCGGTTCAGCAGCACGTCTTCGACGTATTCGCGCAACTGGGGATCGATCTCTTCGTACACCTCCAGTTGTCCGGCATTGACGATCCCCATGTCCAGCCCGGCCCTGATGGCGTGGTACAGAAACGCCGCGTTCATCGCTTCGCGCACCACGTTGTTGCCGCGAAACGAAAACGACACGTTGCTCACGCCGCCGGACGTCTTCGCGTGAGGGCACTCCTGCTTGATCCGCCGCACCGCCTCGATGAACTCGACCGCATAGTTGGCGTGCTCTTCCATGCCCGTGCCGACGGTGAGGATGTTCGGGTCGAAGATGATGTCTTCCGGCGGGAAACCGACCTTTTCGGTCAGCAGCTCGTAGGCGCGGCGACAGATGGCCACCTTGCGATCGGCATCGGTCGCCTGTCCCTGTTCGTCGAACGCCATGACCACGACCGCGGCACCGAAGCGACGGATCTCCCGTGCCTGAGCCAGAAACGTCTCCTCGCCCTCCTTCAGGCTGATCGAATTGACCACGCCCTTGCCCTGCAGGCACTTCAACCCGGCCAGGATGACCGACCACTTCGAACTGTCGATCATCACCGGCACGCGGGCGATGTCCGGCTCCGCGGCGATCAGGTTGAGGAACTGCGTCATCGCCTTCTCGGCGTCCAGCAGCCCCTCGTCCATGTTCACGTCGATCAGGTTGGCACCGCCCTCGACCTGCTCGCGAGCCACGCTGATCGCTTCGTCGAACTTGCCTTCGCGGATCAGTCGGGCAAAACGGCGGGAACCGGTCACGTTCGTCCGTTCGCCGATCATCACGAAGGTCGTATCCGGCCCGATCTCGAATGGCTCCAGCCCCGAAAACCGCGTCCGTCGCGGAATCTCCGGCCGCACACGCGGTGGAACGTCTCTCACCGCTTCGGCGATCGCGCGAATGTGGTCGGGTGTGGTCCCGCAGCACCCGCCGACGATGTTGACCCACCCGTTTTCGGCGAATTCCCGCAACGCCGCCGCCACATCCTCAGGCGATTCGTCGTACCCGCCGAATTCGTTCGGCAAGCCGGCGTTCGGATGGCAACTGACGTACACCGGCGCGATGCGGCTCAGCTCCTCCACGAACGGCCGCATTTCCCGAGGCCCCAGCGCGCAGTTCACACCGACGCTGAGCATCGGGAAGTGCGATATCGAGATCCAGAACGCTTCGAGCGTTTGCCCCGAAAGCGTGCGGCCGGAAGAATCGGTGATCGTCACCGAAATCATCACGGGAAGCCGCACGCCGCGCTCTTCGAAGAACCGGTCGATCGCGTACAGACACGCCTTCAGGTTCAGCGTGTCGAAGACGGTCTCGGGCATCAGAATGTCCACGCCGCCGTCGACCAGACCGCGAATCTGTTCGGTGTACGCCTCCACCAGTTGATCGAACGTGATCGCCCGGTAGCCCGGATCGTTCACGTCCGGAGACATCGACGCCGTGCGGTTCGTCGGCGCGATGCTGCCCGCCACGTAACGGGGCTTGTCGGGATTGGCCGCGGTGTACTCGTCGGCCAGTTCGCGGGCCAGCCGCGCCGCGGCCACGTTGAGTTCATACACGTGATCCTGCAGGCCGTAGTCCGACAGCGAAATCGACGTCGCGTTGAAGGTGTTCGTCTCCAGGATGTCGGCACCGGCGTCCAGAAAGCGCCGGTGAATGTCGCGGATCACGTCCGGCCGCGTGAGCACCAGCAGGTCGTTGCACCCCTTCAGTTCGTGCGGATGATCGGCAAACCGCTCGCC
>RFHO01000424.1 GCA_003696385.1 Planctomycetota bacterium
GCCGTCGAGTGGTTGGCCGAAGAGGTCTGCGAGCCGATTCCTCCGCTGATCGCGCTGACCGGTGACCAGCGCACGCTGAAGCGGCGGATTCTGGACCGGCTGCGCGCCGCGCGAGGCGAGGACACCGACGTGATCCGGTTTTCCGGGAGCGAGGTCGATTTCGCGACGGTCCACGACGAGTTGCGGACCTCGTCGCTGTGGGGCGGCTCGAAGCTCGTACTGGTCGAAGACGCCGACCGGTTCATCGCGGCACACCGTGCTGCGCTGGAGCGGTACTGCGACCATCCGGCACGCGACGTCGTGCTGGTGCTGGACGTGTCCTCGTGGAACCGGGCGACGCGACTGGCGAAGGCGGTGGAGAAAGGCGGCTGGGTGATCGAGTGTTCGCCGCTGAAAGGCGCGACGCTTCAGCGGTACGTGCGGGACGTGCTTCAGAAGTCCTTCGGCTGCCGCATCGACAGCGACGCGCTGACGCTGCTGACCGAGCTGGCCGGACCGAATCTGGGTGTGCTGGAACAGGAAGCGGCCAAACTGGCGACCTATGTCGGTGAACGACGCCGCGTGACGGCCGAAGACGTCCAGAAGCTGGTGGGCGGTTGGAAGGCGGAGACGACCTGGGCCATGCAGGACGCCATCCGTGACGGAGACGTCGCGCGGGCTCTGGATTGTCTGGACCGCCTGCTGCGATCCGGCGAGTCGGAATACCGCCTGCTGTTCAGCATGCTGTTCACGTACCGCCGGTACGCTCAGGCCGCCGAGCTGACGCGTGACCGCGTGCGGCTGGAAGACGCACTCAAGCGGGTCGGGCTGCGACCGTTTCAGGTGAAGGCGGCGGCCGCCTATCTGCGGCGGCTGGGACGCGAGACGGTGGAGCAGTTCCCGTCGGCGTTTCAGCGAGCCGATATCGCCTTCAAGGGCGGCTCCCCGCTCCGTCCGCGGGCCGTCCTGGAGCGGTTGATTGTGGAGCTTGCCGGTCCGGCCAGGATGGAGCGGGCCGTTCGGCGGTGACTCGGCGGGCCGCGTCGGATGCCGTCCGACGTCTTTCACGTTTCACGACTCACACGCGTTTCACGAACTTTCCCCGCGTCGAAAACACGCCCCGTGTGGCCATGCGATATCAATCGGTCTGCGTGGAAGCCGTCACCTACGTGCTGCCTCCCGACGTCGTCTCGTCCGAGGCGATCGAGGAGCGGTTGCGTCCGGTGTACGAGCGGCTGGGCCTGCCGTTCGGACGGTTGGAAATGATGACCGGTATCCGGGAGCGGCGGTTTTTCCCGCCGGGGACGTTGCCCAGCCAGGTCTCGGCCGAGAGCGGACGCCGCGCGCTGGAAGCGGCGGGGTTGGACCGCCGCTACATCGGCGCGCTGATCCACGGCTCGGTCTGCCGCGACCAGCTGGAGCCGGCCACCGCCACCGCCGTACACCATGCCCTCGAATTGCCCGAAGATTGCCACGTGTTCGATGTCAGCAATGCCTGCCTGGGTCTGTTGAACGGAATGACGATCGTGGCCGACTGGATCGAATCCGGACGCATCCGTGCCGGGTTGGTCGTCGGAACGGAGGACGGCCGTGCCCTGCTCGAAACGACGATCCAGACATTGCTGAACGCCCCGGACCTGACGCGGCAAAGCATCAAACCGGCCTTCGCGTCCTTGACCATCGGAGCCGGCTCGGCGGCAATCCTGCTGTGCGACGCGAAGCTGTCGCGAACCGGCCGCCGGCTGATCGGCGGCGTGACGCTGGCGGACACCTCGCATCACCGCCTGTGCTCGGGCGGCACCGACGCCACGGCCGGACACCAGCAGGGCCCGTTGATGGAAACGCGTTCGGAAGAGATGTTGCACGCCGGAGTCGCGCTGGCCGAACGAACCTGGCAGAAGTTCCTGGCGCGGCTGCACTGGGCTCCCACGGACGTACGCAAGGTGTTCACGCATCAGGTGGGTCGCGCCCATCGGAACCTGCTGCTTCAGCGGCTGGGTCTGCGGCCCGAGATGGATTTTCCAACGGTCGAATTCCTGGGCAACACCGGGGCGGTCGCGTTGCCCATGACGATGGCGATGGGGCTGGAGCGCGGCCACGTGCGACCGGGCGAACGCTTCGCCCTGCTCGGCATCGGCAGCGGCCTGAACTGTATGATGCTGGGCTTGCAAGAAGGCGGTTGACCGGACATCGTGCCGCGATCGCGCGTGCGCGACCGAACCGGACGTTTCGGCCGGTCGCACGACCTCCCGCGGTCCGCCGCCAAACCGACCACCGTGCAGAACTCCCCAAAACCCACCACAGAAGGACCGAACCGTGCGCTGGACACACACCTTCATTCCCACGATGAAAGAGAATCCGGCCGACGCAGAGATTCCCAGCCATCGCCTGATGCTCCGCGCCGGCCTGATTCGGCAACTGATGGCCGGAGCCTACACGTATCTGCCTCTGGGGCTGCGGGCGCTGAAAAAGGCCGAGGCCATCATCCGCGAAGAGATGGATGCGTCCGGAGCCGTGGAAATCCTGATGCCGGCCCTGCAGCCGCTGGAGCTGTTCGAACGCACCGGACGACGTGAAGCCTTCGGCAACGTACTGATCCACTTCACCGTCAAGCGCGGTGATCGCGTGATCCCGCTGGCTCTGGGCCCGACCCACGAAGAAGTCGTCACCGACCTGGTGGCGCGGCACGTCAGCAGCTACCGCCAGTTGCCGCTGACGCTGTATCAGATCCAGACGAAATTCCGCAACGAAGAGCGGCCGCGTTTCGGCGTCCTGCGGACCAGCGAATTCATCATGAAGGACGCCTACAGCTTCGGCGCCAATCTCCAGCAGCTCAACGAAGCGTACGACAGAATGTACGACGCCTATTGCCGCATTTTCGCCCGTTGCGGCCTGTCGTTCGTTCCCGTCGAAGCCGAAAGCGGCCCGATCGGCGGCGAAGCCTCGCACGAATTCATGGTCCCCGCCGCCAACGGCGAGGATCGCATCGTCCGTTGCCCGGCCTGTGGCTATGCCGCGAACCTCGAACGCGCCGAACGCAAGCCGCCCCAGCCGCCACCACAGGATCCCGAACGGCTTCAGCCGCTGCAACAGGTCCCCACGCCCGGGGCCAGCACGATCGAACAGGTCAGCAAACTGCTCGGTTGTACCCCCCGGCAGATGATCAAGACCTTGATCTACGTCGCCGACGGGGAACCGGTCGCCGTGCTGATCCGCGGCGATCATGAAGCCAACGAAGCCAAGATCCGCCGCGCCCTGGGCGCCGAACACGTCGAGCTGGCCGACGAAGAAACCGTGCGCAAGGTCACCGGGGCCCCGGTGGGCTTCGCAGGACCGGTGGGATTGAAATGCCGGATCATCGCCGATCACGACGTGCTGAGCGTGACCGACGCGGTGACGGGGGCCAACGTCGCCGATGCCCATCTGACCGGAGTCAACCGCGAGCGTGACTATCGCATCGACGCGGTGCACGACCTGCGATTCGTCGTCGCCGGTGACCCCTGCCCGCGGTGTGGTGAATCCATGGAACTGGTCCACGGCATCGAAGTCGGCCACGTGTTCAAGCTGGGTACCAAGTACAGCGAGGCCCTGGATGCCACGTTCCTGGACGAACACGAGCAGCGGCATCCGATCATCATGGGTTGCTACGGCATCGGCGTGAACCGCATCATCGCGGCTCTGGCCGAGACGCGGCACGACGAAAAAGGCCTGATCTGGCCGCTGTCCCTGGCACCGTACGAAGTTCTGCTGATCTCGCTGAACGTCACCGACGAACAGGTCCGGCAGACCGCCGAGACGATCTATGACGAACTGCAGAAGGCGGGTGCCGAAGTCCTGATGGACGACCGCAACGTGCGGCCCGGCGTCAAATTCAACGACGCCGACCTGATCGGCATCCCGCTGCGAATCGTGGTGGGTGGCCGAGGTCTGAAAGAAGGCGTGACCGAAATTCGCTGGCGGGACGAAGCCGAACCGCGAAAGGTTCCGCTGAACGAAACCGTGCCCACCGCACTGGACGAACTGCAACGGCGACGCGCCGCGCAAGCCGAAGCCGCTCGCACCGCCATCCAAAACGTCGCCCGCCAGGTCCGCTGAGCACGGTCACCGCGGGGCGTCCAGCGC
>RFHO01000064.1 GCA_003696385.1 Planctomycetota bacterium
CGTACCACGCTCGGCCGCAGCGAGCGTCCTGCCGCTGCATCTGTATCGGTCGCGCAATCCGGTTCGGGTCGGTCGCCGCGATCGAATCGGCAGGATGGGAAAGATGAATGGGAACGTTCCGGCGGATCATCGCGATTGTCCGAAAAATTGCGGCTGTGCCGGTTTTTCTGTCCGGTTTGGGGCGGCGAATTCGATTTAGCAGTGCCTTGGACCCGCCTGCGGCACGGCCCACCCGCACGAAGCGGCGTCGGCGGCCGGAGCGTCCGCCTGCGACGAATGCGGCAGGTCGTTTGTCGGGCGACGCGGCCGGCGGCCAAGGCATTTGGCGGTGCGACTCCGCATTCGGTGGAAAACGCGCGAGGCAGGCGCGCGGTGGGCCATCGAACGGAGTGGGCATGCACCGTGTGGGTCGGTCGCGGCCGCCACGGACGTCGGGCCGCGGAGTCGTGTGGCGCCGCCTCGCGGCGCGGATGTTCGGTTTCCGTACAGAGGAGAGTGCAATGAAGAGTCTTGCGTCTGTCTGGTCCCGCTGGGTCCATCAAGTGGCACACAATCTGCGGCGCCCCCGACGTCGGCGACGCCCCTACCATGTGCCCACCGAAGCCTGCCTGGAAGACCGCGTCCTGCTCGCCGCGGTCAGCTTCACCCAGAGCAGCTACACGTTCGAAGTCCCCGAAAACTCCGCAACGGGTACCGAGGTGGGTACACCGCAACTCACCCCCGGTTCTCCGGCCGCGTATTTCTACATCGCCTCCGGCAATTCCACCGACCCCTTCGTGATCGACCCGATTACGGGGGTCATCACCGTATACGACCCCTCCATCGATTACGAAACGACATCGCAGTACACGTTGACCGTCGGAGCGTTGGATCCGGTCACGAACACCTATGACACCGCGACCGTGACGGTCAACGTCCAGAACGTCGACGAAGACCCGGTCTTCGCCAACCAGAACTACAACTTCAACATCGCGGAGAACTCGGCGAACGGCACGTTCGTCGGAACCGTCTCCGCCACCAATCCCACAGGCGTTCCCGCCGGCACCCCCGTCTTCTACAGCATCACCGGCGGCAACTCGGACGGTGCCTTCACCATCGACCCCAACAGCGGCGACATCACCGTCGCGGGACCGATCGACTTCGAAGCCACGTCCCAGTACACGCTGACCGTCCTGGCCGGCAACAGCTACGGCCAAAGCACCACCACCGTGACCATCAACGTCCAGAACGTCGACGAGGACCCGGTCTTCGTCAACGGCCAGTTCAACTTCAACGTCCAGGAAACGGCGGCCATCGGCACGGTGGTCGGCACGGTGGTCGCGACGAATCCCAACGGCGTCCCCCAGAACACGCCGATCTTTTACACGATCGTGGCCGGCAACGATGCGGGAGATTTCACGATCGACCCCACAACCGGCGAAATCTCCGTGGCGAACGCACTCAACTTCGAGGCAACGCCGCAGTACACGCTCACGGTTCTGGCGAGCAACAGCCTCGGCTTCGACACCGTGACAGTGGTCATCAACGTTCAGGATGTTCTGAACGCATGAAGCCAAACGCGTGAGCCTTACCGCTCCTGATGATTGTTCGCGGACCGGGCCGTGTGCGCGCCACGGCGGGATTCCCCCGCCGCAGCCGCACTCGGCCCGCCTTGCATTTTGCCACCGCTCAGCGTTTGACGCGTCATCCGGCGCGGGGCGCAAAACATTCGTGGCGGTGTTCACGGATCGTCTTTGCGACGTCAAAAGACTTGCGACGGCCCCTCCGTGAGCTACGGTTGCGTGAGTCAACCGCCGTGCTCGCTCAGACATCTGCTGGCGGTCCTTTCGGCCGCTCTGCTTGCCGCAGCGCGGTCTGCCACAAACCGAAGCGACAGGGTGTCATCATGGCCGACAGCGTCTCCCTTCGACTGCACGAATGGGCACGCCGCTTCCACGGTGGAGACACGGAAGCCGTCGCCGAGTGCCGCCGATTCTGGGGAGCCGTCGTGCGCAGAACGATCCAACGGGCGCTGTGGAGGCGGATTCCTCTTTGCCCGCTGGATGAAACCGTCCTCGCCGCCACTGCTCAGGCCGACCCCGACCAGACGGAAAGCGAACTGGTGGAATCACTGACCGCCCTGATCTGTGAAGCTCTGGTCGCCGATGGCGCCAAGCTCAACTCGCAATTCGCCGAGCGGGCGACGTTGCGAGTCGACGCGGTCAACACCGCCGCGATCGAGTCCACCGAGCCACCCGTGGCACCGCCGTCGCCCTTCTGAACCCCGCGCAGCGAACCCGTCGCGACCACAGCCGTCCCTCTCCCGGCATTGCCAGTGGTCTCGGAGGCGGCGTTTCCAAACGCCGACGATGACACACACCGCCGCATGACTGGGATGCACCGCTGCGGGTCGGCCGTCGACATCCCGGCGGCCGGCCATGTCCCACGACGTCGTGACCTTCAATCGCGGGCCGCCATACCGGCGAGTCTGCGGACGAAATCCGCCCCCAGCACGACCGCCAATATGCAGAACCCCAGACCGGTCTGCACCATGAATTCTTCGTCTCTCCCCGCGATGCCGACGGCGTGGCCGAACAATGTCCCCATCGGCCACAGCACGAAGTACACCACCACAAAGGCGATCGGCACCGTGCCCCAACGCAACTGCAATGCCAGTCGGGCTGCCAGCACAACCATCGCCACGTAGCTGCTCAGCACGGCGAACACATACGCCAGCTCCGGTCCGAGCAGAGCGCGAAACAGCTCGAGCCGGTCGGCAGGCCGCAAGATCAGAAGGCCAAGTAACAGCACGCCCAGCCCCGGAACGATGCCCATCGCGACCGCGCTCAACTTCTGCCGGATCAGCGCACCCACCGATTGCGGTAGCAACAGCAACGGCTGCAGCGTCCTGAACCGCACCTCTTCCTGGAACACGCGGCTCACCAACACCGGGAGTTCCACCGCTACAGCCGCCAAACCCACACCGATGGCGATGGTGGACAAGGTCTGCTGCGCGTCTTCGAAAGTCGGTCCGCTTCTGCTGCTCCAACTCCAGACGTACAGAAACAGTCCCTCCAGCCCGCCGACCAGAAGCAGGAAAGCGACGCCTTTCCAGATCAACTGCCGCCATCCACCACACATGAAATAGAAGTCTTTCCAGGCCAATGCCCACTTCCACGCACGGCCAACCGGCGGACGCCGCAATTCCTTTCTTCGAAACAGCGACAGCAGACGGAACCGCAAGGATATCCGCTCGGTCCCGCGCTGCTGGAGGCGAGTAACCCGCTCGAAACCAGCCCACGCCGCCACGAACGCTCCACCGGCCACCACCACACTCCACAGCACCTGTGGCGACCACCAGCCACCGGAAAACGTCGGACGACATATCTCCGACATGCGATAGAACGGATTCGGCGTGAGTACGGCCGAGCACACCGCTTGCAACGTTCCCACAAAGGGAACCGCCCGGTTCCACCCCAGTCCGCTGGCCAACACCTGCAACAGCGGAACACCCAGCATCCACGCGGCCAGCAACGTGCCCATGGCTCCGGTCGCATTCCTGGTACCGGGAGCAAGCACCGAAATCAGCACCCCCACTCCCGCCAGCAGCGCCGCGTACGCCGCCAACGCGACGTGGGCGGCAACGACTTGCTCCAGCCCGACGCCCCCCAGTGTGATGCACAGCATCGTCAGCGGCATCTGCACCAGCACCAGCAGCAGCACGTTGACCAGCCGGGGCACGGTCTTTCCGCTGAGAATCGCCAGCGGACTGAGCCCGGCCATCTTCAACAGGCCAAGCGTGTCCTCGTCCTTTTCTTCCGAAATGGAGCTTGCGAAATACACGCCACCGACGAACGTCAGACACAGCAGATTTGCGAACATCACGTACGCGAACAATTGCTGACCGACGGCGGAGCGGTACGACAACTCCGCCGCGTTGGCCCACACGACGAACATCAACACCACCAGCAGAGCACCCCGAACGAAGTGCTGACGCCACTGCCGCGCATCGACCCGCAGAGAGCGTTCGGTCAGCGCCAGCAACCCACGAAGCTGCTGTCCGATCATCGCTGTCACATTCCCGCGTCAACAACGGAGGCGTTCCCGGCGCATCGCCTCCGCTCGAACCCGCATAACGATCGCGACCGGAAACTCCGCCGCACGACGGCGAGCCGGCTCGGCGGCAGTCGTATGGGACGTCGAGGTCTCGCACCGCAACCGCAGCGTGCGTGCGAGCATTCGAGAGTGTTCAAAAGGGTTGCAGGCGTACCCTCTGCGAACGAACGTCGCACCACGGAACAGTGTGCCGACGGCCGCCCGCGCACTCGCCTCCCGCGTCCTCCCTACTCGGCCTCGGCCGCTCACCGCGCGGACGGAACAACTCTCAACGGCGGTCCATGGGCACGCCGATCATCAGACCGTTCAGACACATCCGGCCTTCGACGAAGCCCTGAAAGTCGAATTCTGCCCGCAATTTGGGCTTGATCCGCCGCAGCCGTGCCATCAACACCAGTCGGCACGGCGGCCGAACCGGGTACCGGAACCGAACGTCGTCCATGCCACCGAACGCCAGCACGTCGCCTTCCATCATCTTGTACTTGCGGGCATAGAATCCGGCCAGTTGAGCCGCCGCCTCGCACATGATGACACCCGGCATCAGCGGGTAGTCGGGCATGTGTCCCCGGACCCAGAACTCGTGCTCGGTAACCTCCTTGTAGCCGACGATCCCGTGATTGTCCCGGTCGACTTTCAGGATCGCCGTCAACTGCTCCATTTCGTAGCGCTGCGGATTGACCGCGCGAATGTCTTCGATCGTGAAGACTGGCCGGTCGAAATCGAGGTCATCCAGGGAATAGAACGGTTCGGCAGGCATCGCAGAGCACTCTCGAAACATCACGTCGGGCGACGCAGAGGCCGCGGGTGTTCCGGAACGGGCGTCCCACGCATTCGAAACGCCTCACACGGGCAACACGTGCAACAACTGCACGAAATCGGTGATCAACCGATCCGGCCGGGTTTGCGGATCGCGGACCTCACTGGGGGTGGCCTGCAGACTGGATTTGTCGCCGGCATACAGAATCGTCCGCAGACCGAACTGCCGTGCCACCGCCAGATCACCGCCCACGCGACAGCTCACATACGCCACTTCCCGCGGCTTCAGACCGACGTCCTTCAACCGCTGCACGGTCGTCTTCAACAGGGTGGGAGACGGTTTTCGCAACCCCGCCTGGTGCGAGAACACGACCAGTTCCGGCTGCCAGATCGCGTCGAGCGATGGCAGTGTACCCCTCCGCCGGAACAGCCGCAATAACTGCAGCGGCGTGAAGAATTGGCTGTCCGAAAGGATGCCCTGAAGGAATCCCGCTTTCTTGAGCTTTTCCAGCACCGGCAAAGCGTCCGCAGCCTCACTCCCCTGCAACATCCCGTGGAAGAAATACGCAACCTTCCGGCTCAACTCTTCCAGCGTCCCCAACGTCGCCTCGTCCCACGCGTATTCCTTCTGCATCAGCCGCTCGATCAACCGCCGCCAGATCCGCTCACTGGATACGTGGGCCACATCTCCCTTGGCGGGCGTGGGCGCCATGGAGTAAGCGTCGAACAGGTCCTTGTACTGCTGCAACATGTACTCCCATGGTGCACCCGGTTTGCGCACCATGCTGTTCCACATCTTGAATTCCTTGATGGTCTTTTCCAGAGCCACTTCCATCCGCAGTTTCTGTGGATGGAAGACCATCAATCGCCCGTCGGTGATGCGGATCAACACTCCGTATACGTCCCACAGTACGGCGCGCACGTCGGACAGCGGTTTCAGAAAAGGCTTGGCTTTCGGACGCTCCAGCCGAGGTGGCTGCGGCCAGATCAGGTCCTGCCGTGATTCGAGGTGATCAATGTATTCCTCCAGCGTCCACGCCATGTTCGTCCGCCGGCCTCCGTCAGGTTTCCCGATGCCCAAGTGACCGCAGACGGCCGGTTCCAAACCCGTCGCCGGGTTTCCGTCACCGCCTCACGCCACGCCCGCGCTCGAACAACCCGCTGCTCACTTCGAAACGCGCTCGCGAAGCAGCCGTCGCACTGCCTCGCCCAGGTCCGCCTCCACCAGATCCACGTACCGGATGACCTGCCGGTGGTCGAGAACGAACAGTGCGGGGATCGTCGGCACCGCGTAACGCCCGCGCCAGCTCGCCACGTGGTCCGGATCCACGATCAACGGCCACGGCAACTGCCAATGCCTTTGAAAGGCTCGAACCACAGCCGGGTCCCTGTCCAGACTGATGCCCACCACCTCCAGGCCGCGGCGGTGCCATTCGCGATAGAGCATCTTCAATGCCGGAAAGCTCTCCAGGCACGGCACACAGTTCGTGCCCCAGAAATCTACGATCACCACGCCGCCGGCCCAGCGTTCCAGGTCGAATGGCGTCCCGTCCACCGCGGGCGCGGAGATGCGGGCGGCTCGCTGCCCGATCTTGCGCAGCCGCTCGATCCGGAAACCGGCGACCTCCCCGATGCGGCCGCTGAGCAGGAAACGATCCGCCACCGCCCGGTAAGCCGCTTCCGCCAGATCCACCCTTCCAGCCAGCTGCGCGCGAGAGGCCACCGCCTGACCCAGATCCAGAGCTTCCCAGGACTCCGGCTGCCGAAACGTCCGCAATGCCGCCCGCAGCGCGTCGATCGCTTCGTCCCGGCGCGCCGATGTCAGTCCGACACAGCGAACGCGGTGCGCTCGCCGGAGCAGCGCCCGATTGTCCGGAAACCGCGCGATCGCCAGTTCCGCCACCTGAACCACGTCGGCCTCGAACCGCCAGGACTCCGCGGAGCGCAGGACCCACAACGCCGCACGCTCCGCGTCCGCCGCCTCCGGGTGCTCCAGGACGTATCCCGCGGCGCTGCGCACCAGCACCCGTGAAGGCGCTCCGACGACCGCATCGAACCCCGTCGTCGCCTCCTCCGCCGCGACGGCTGCACACCCCAACCATGTCGCCAGGGCCCACACACCGATCAGCCGACCGGCCGCCGCACGCGACACCGCGTCCAATCGAACCACTGGTGCACCTCCTTCGGCGGGAATCGAAAACCGACGCCCCACGCCGCACTTGCTCCGGTTCCGGCCGATCCGGCAACCTGTTCCTCAATGGCCGCCCGTCCGTGGCGATTCGTCCTGCTGCTGTTGCTGCCGCAGCCACCGGTCCCGCTTCCGACACATCCACACGCCCCAAGTGAAGTAGTGGACGGCCACGAACACGACGAAGCCGATGATAACACCCACGATCTGCACGATCTGGGGCAGCACCATTGCGCTGAGGCCCACCAGCCCCAGCGCCATCAAAAGCAGTCCAACCAGCGCCGTGTACGTCGCCAGGTTGCGTTTGCGAGCTTCGTCGGAATTCATGAATCGCCGTTCCACCGTCGCGCGACGACCGAACCCGCCGGCCGCGTCGACTTCCAGTCCGGCGGCATCGCTCGGAACCCCGCCACCGGAATACAGCGGTCGCGGATCTCCCGCTCCGCGTCGTCCCCTTTCACGCCCGGCGCTGCCGCAAGGGCCGTTTCAACGTACGGGCACAGCCTCGATCTGCACAGCGAGCTGCCCGCGATTGTCTGCCAGGCGATCGTACCCGTCGTTGATCCGCAGATAGAGTGTTCCGCGCTCGTGCGGCGCGATCACCGCCTCCCTGCCGACCACGGCCACGTCGAACGTTGCCACGCGGTCATCCCACTCGCCCGCGGCCGGTGTCGAACGCAGCGCTTCCTGCGGTAGGACACCGGCCAGCAACACACCCAGCGGTCGCCCCGCAACATAGTCGAAGCTGATGCCCTGCGGCTCGCACCACCATTCGACCGGCTCGGTCGCCAACACGTAGCGACCATCGGCGACAATGCGATACCGCAGTGTCGGCGAAACCCGCACGCCGGTCGATTGCCACCCCCGATCGACGTCGATCCGCACCGTCCGCCGCTCACCCACCGGCAATGGTGTTCCGTCGACAAACTCGATCGCCGCACGATCGAAATCGAAACCATAGCAAATGTTGGCGGCAAACTCCGCCCACTCCACCTTCAACCGCGGCAGCACGTCACCGAACGCGTCCTGCATCGCCAGCGGGAACGGCATCGTCGCCGCGCGTCTGCGGACGCGGCGAAACCGGTCGCGGTAGTGCGGATGGCGGCTCAGAAAGCTGCACAACGCCCACGCCCACGCGTACGCCTCCGTCCGGCGGCGGAAATCCTGCGCCGACAGCCCCGCAACGTAGCCGAGACCGCGGATGCCGTTGCGCTCGCGGTCGATGCGGACCAGCTCGATCCGTCCGTGGCCCCGGAACGCGTCCGGAGCATCCGGGTACACGCCGCATCGAAGTTGCAGCCGACCATCCCGTCGCCGCAACAGATGCGTCCCCATGTACTCGGCCACGCCTTCCAGATACCACAGCGGCTCGGCCGCCCGCTGCAGTGCCACCGTGTAGCAATGCGTGAATTCGTGCAGCAGCAAGTGCCGCAAATAGTAATCCGACGTCTGCTCGAACATCCAGAAATACCGGCCCACCTGCTGACCGTGGAAACGCGACGGCAACACAGGCGGCACCAGCCCCGCCCGTTCGAACCGTTCCCGGTCGGCCATCAGGTACCCGTTCACCTGAAACGGCTTGCCGTCGGCCGTGGGGGGCAGCGGACCGAAAAACGTCTCCAGCTGAGGAAACGCGGCGTCGGCCAGCGCGGGCAAACCGTCGGCCCGCTCGGGCGCCACGTCGGTATACAGCCGCAGATGACGGGACTCGATCTTCCGGATGCCGAATCGGGCCAGTCGACGTTCGTCGTGCTGCACGCGGTCATCGACCAGTGTCACGCGCGCCGGCGGCGCGTTCGGTATGCGCGGGGAAACAGGCGTCCCGAGCCCGTCGGCGGTCGTGGCGCGATCGTCGGCGGTCGATCCGACGGGCGGTCGTTCGGCCGCCGTGCCGCCCAACCTCCCGGGAGGCTTATTTCCGCCGACCGCAGCGTTGCTCCCATTGCGGATCCTGTCCGTTTCGACTGCGGGCGATCCATCGGCCTTCCCTGCCGTCGCCGAGTCGCGTGCGGCCCGCGCCCCCACCGACGGACGATCCTGCCACGGCGACTCGCGGACGGCCCCCCGCCCGCTGGCAACCTCCTGCCCGTTGTCGGGGGGCGGTGGCGTCTGCCTGCCGATCCGATGCGGCCCGCCCCGTTTCTCTCCTGCAGCATCTGCCGCCGAGCCACTCGTACCCCCCACGTCCCGCACGGTGGCCGGACGCCCGCAACCGGATGACCCGCACAGCCCCCCGAGCGCAACCCACACCAGCACGTGATGCGACAGCAGCATCCCCCCCGTTACGACGCACCACTGCGACCGCCGGCCGCCTGTCACTCGCGGACGGATTCGCGCACCCATTGCTCGTAATCCTCGTGAGCCGCCAGGATCGGCCAGCTCGTCACACAGGGACAATCATAGCTGTGCAACGCGACGATGCGCAGCATGGCCGCATCCCGGCGTTCGGCCGTCGTCTTCGCGATCAGAACCACTTCGGGATCCTCGTGACAGGCGCCCCGCCACCGGTACACCGACACGACATCACCGAACACGTTCACACACGCAACCAGTTTTTCCTCGACCAGAGACCGCGCGATCCGCAACGCCTCTTCGCGCGAACCCGCCGTGACATAGATCGTGCAAAGCGAATCGTCCATTGGATCCTCATCGTCTGATCGCCGGCGTCGCGTCGGAAAGCCCGAACGGCAGCGGACCACATCGCCGGCGTTTGCGACTGCCGCGGCGCGGCTCCACGAGCCCGCGGCGGGCGGCCGTACCCCAATCGGGACTCGAAAAGCCGGCTGTCGGGCGTCGATGACTTCCCCAACGCTCTATCCCGCCACGCGACACCCGCCTGAATGATCCGCGGCCACACGCCGGGAGTGCCAGTGTAACCGACATCATCGGCATTGTGCGCGGAAACATGAACCAATCCGTGCCTCGCGCCGCGAGACAATGGGGAAACTGAGCAAGCGTGACGATCTCTGGAAGGCGGGCAACCGGGAATGAGACTGCTCGCAGTACGGCTTTGCCGGATCATGCCGGCCATGCCGGACGCGCCGCCTCGGGAAAATCACGGATCCCGCAGGCCGGCGTTCGGGCCGGCACAATCGAACGTCTCAGCGGGAGTCGTCACCGTGCACATCCAGGGAAAACGCTATCGCCTCGACACCGATCGCAAGTTCTCTTCCGGACCTTCGCGGCTGTCGTTGATGATGATCGGCCTGACGGTCGGATTATTGTGGGTGCAGTTCTTCGTGGCGCAACCGCTGCTCCGCGAAGTCGCGGCACTCCGCTCGCAGATGAACGTCTACGGACGCCGTATCGATCAGCTCGCCGCCACCCAGCCCGGCGTTCACCGAACGCAGTCGTTGCTGGCCATGCTGGAAGCTCAGGGGCGTCAGGCGGAAGCGGCCCGTGAAGCGCTGAATCGGATCGCCGCTCTGGAACAGACCATTCAGCAGCGTGCCGGTTCCGCCGCCGTGACACTCCAATCGTTGCAACGGCTCGACGAACTCTCGCAGCAACTCCTGGCGCACCAGCAACGGCTGAACGACGTCGCCCAGCGACTGGCCGAATCACCGCCGCTGCCACAACGCGCAGCCGCCACGCAACGGCAGGCCGACCGCGCGCCCTCCACCGCCACTCCCGATTCTCGTGAGCAGCTCGCGATCGGACAGTTCCGCAAGACGGTGGCCCAGCTTCTGCGCGATCTGCAATCGCTCAGCACGGTCGCGAAGGTCGTCCATTCCCAGGCCGCGACGGCACTGCAGGCCCGCGAGATCGCCGACGAACTCGCCCGCACGCAGCGGGACCTGAAAGCGTCGATTGACACCATGAAGCAATCCGCCGATCAGCTCGGCCAATTTGCCAAGGCCCTTGCGCAATGGGACGCTTCCCCCGAGCGACTGCAGGCCGCCCGTGCCGCGGCCGAACGGCTGGCTGCGCTGGAGAAGAAACTCGCCCAACAGCAGGCGACACTCGAAGACGCCGACGCGGCTCTGGACACCCTGATCGCACTGAAGGACACCCTGCGACTGCACCGCAAAGAGACCGGCGAAGCCAAACAGACCGCCAAGGAACTGGTCGATCTGGCGCGCGACGTCGCCGCGACGCGCGAAACACTTCAAACGGCCGGCGCGGCGCAGCAACAAACCGACGCACTGCTTCAGCAGATCGCAGAGCGACGTACCGAGGTCGCCGCCGCGGACCACACCTTGGACCGCCTGCTGCAGATCCATGACCGCCTGGTGGCCACCACTCCGCGACTGCAGGCTGCCGAGTCCGGCTTGGCGGCACTGCAGGATCTGCAACGACAGGTCGCCGCCCTGGGCACCAAACTGGCCGACTCGCTGAAAACGCTCGAATTGCTCGGAGACCTCGACGAGGAATTGCGAAATCAGGTGCGATCCATCGACAACGTCCGGCGGGACCTGATGGAAATCGTCCTGCTGGAATCGGCCGTCGGCCGCGTCGCACGGATCCTTGAACCACTGGCCCAATTGGTGGACCTGCGGAGGCTGAGCAACGCCGACATCCGCGCCGCGGCCGAAGTGGTTCTGCAGCGACGGGCGCATCGGTTGGCACAAAAGCCACGCGACGTTACGCCCCGCACCACCGTGGCACCATTCCGGCAGCCGTCCCGAACCGCCGCTGCCGATCCGACCGCCACGCCAACGCAGGCTCCGGTGGTCCCCGATCCGGAACTTCTGGAAACTCCGGCCGACACGACCGCCGCCCCCGGAGGCCCGGGGGAGCATGGTGAGAGGCGGCCCGGAACCGATGCCGCCCAGGGCGGCGTCGGCCGGCTCGACCAAGGCGAACGATCCGTGAGGCGACTCCCCTTCGACACCGACGGCCCCGCCGCGGTTCCGCACGTCCCGTCGAACGATGGTTACGCCACCGCGGCGAGCGTCGCAGAAGGCAAACCGTTGCGGACGCTGACCACCGACACCCCGCTGTTCGGTTCACACGAGCCGCTCGCCCTGCCAACCCTGATCACAGGGCGACCGCAGGACACCGCCGCCGGCCGCGAAGCCTCCGACACGTCCGGCGCCGTGAGCCCGGCCCTGACGCCCGCCGACTCATGGATCCGTTGACGGCGGATCGTCCGACACGCCTTTCGCCGCGGCCCGGGTGAGGCGATCGGAACTGTCTTCCCAGCCCTTCCGACGGACGCACCGATTCCGGCTGCGTCCGCGCGCTTTCCAAGAACATTCCAGACCGGTACGATCCGACCGTCTTCTTCCAGGCTCATTCGCTGACGGCACGCGGAACCGTCTGTCGCGCCGCTGGAACGTGCGTCGGGAACCGGGCGACCAGGGTCCGTTCGCAACGAACATCCCACCGCGTCGGCGACGGCGCGACGACACGTTCCCCGAGGACTCGTCGGCACGCAAACCTCGACCATCGGCCGCGCCGGATCGCGCCCCAGCGGCGCGGACCTGCGGCTGTCGCCGCAATCGAAGCGGTGCGGCCGGCGGCTCCGACGTCGCTGGTCGCAGCCGCCGGTCGGTCCGCAGCACTCCGAGATATGCAGCGGTTGGCGTCATCACGGGCGGCGCATTGGCAATTGCGCGGCCCAAACCAGCGGCTGCCGGTCGGCTTCGGCAGGGATTGTCGACTGTGCCGACGTATGGCACGCCGTTTGCCCAAAAGTGGGCGATTTCCGACATGGGAACGAGACGTTTTCATGTGCCCTCGGCGTTTCAGGCCGCACGAAGCACGTAACACCAGAACTGGCAGCCGCTTGCACAATCGCCCCGCGTTTGGACGGGCGGTGCCGCGTCGGCCCGTCGGCGGCCGGCGTGCACACTCAAGAGGCACCACTGCCTTGTGATCGTGCATGCCGACGGCACCGGAGGGACCAACTCGGTGCCAAGCGAGCCTTTTCGGCTTTTGACTTTTTCGAGGGCAACGAAGGGGCGCGCGAAGCCGGGGAAGCGACATTCAGCGATTGGTGACCGGATGGGAACGGTCAAAAGCGCTCAGCCAGGACGGCACACCGCATCGTTTCAGTTCGTTGCGTACTAAAGGAGCAACACCCGATGACACCCAAGGAATTCTTCGAGTTCGCGAAGGAGCACAACGCCACGCAGGTGGACCTGAAGTTCACCGACTTGCTGGGTACCTGGCAGCACTGCACGTACCCGATCGACACGCTGGATGAAAGCGTGTTCGAAGACGGCCTGGGATTCGACGGTTCCTCGATCCGCGGCTGGCAGGGAATCGAGGCTTCCGACATGCTGGCCGTTCCCGATCCGACCACGGCCAAGATCGACCCGTTCTTCGCCGAACCCACCGTCAGTGTGATCGCCGACATCGTGGATCCCATCACCCGCGAGAATTACTCCAAGGATCCCCGAAACATCTGCAAGAAGGCGATCGCCTACATGAAGCAGACGGGCATCGCCGACACCTGTTACGTGGGGCCCGAGCCGGAATTCTTCATCTTCGACGACATCCGCTACCAGACCACGCAGAACAGCGCGATGTACCAGATCGATTCGGTCGAAGGTGCATGGAACACGGCTCGTCCGGAGGAACCGAACCTCGGCCACAAACCCGGCTACAAAGGCGGCTACTTCCCCGTCGCCCCGATCGACAGCTACCACGACCTGCGGTCGGAGATGGTCCGCGTGATGCGTGAAATCGGCATCGAAGTGGAAGCGCATCACCACGAAGTGGGCACGGCCGGCCAAGGCGAAATCGATATGAAGTTCCAGGAACTGCTCGTCATGTCCGACCAGTTCATGTGGTACAAGTACATCATCAAGAACGTGGCCAAGGCGGCCGGCAAGACCGTGACATTCATGCCCAAACCGATCTTCGAAGACAACGGTTCCGGCATGCACACACACATGTCGCTGTGGAAAGGCGGTCAGCCGCTGTTCGCCGGTGAAGGATACGCGGGGCTCAGCGAGCTCGCCCTGAACGCGATCGGTGGGCTGTTGCACCACGGCCGCTCGCTGCTGGCCTTCGCTGCTCCGACGGCCAACTCCTACCACCGGCTGGTGCCCGGCTTTGAGGCTCCGGTGACCCTCGCCATGTCGCAGCGCAACCGTTCGGCGGCCTGCCGCATCCCGATGTACTCGCCCAGTCCCAAAGCGAAGCGGGTGGAGTTCCGTTGCCCGGATCCGTCGGCCAACGGTTACCTCGCCTGGTCCGCCATGCTGATGGCCATGCTCGACGGCATCCAGAACAAGCTCGACCCAGGCGAACCGCTCGACCGCGACATCTACGACATGACTCCCGAAGAACTGGCTCAGACGAACGTCGCGCCGAAATCTCTGGGTGAAGCCCTGGACGCCCTGGAAGCGGATCACGAGTACCTGCTGAAGGGCGACGTCTTCACCGAAGACGTCATCAGCACCTGGCTCGATTGGAAGCGGACGCAGGAACTCGATCAGCTTCGACTGCGACCGCATCCGTATGAGTTCGATCTGTACTACAACTGCTGATCCCGCGACGCGCACGCCCGCGCAGGTCGAACGCTGACCGTGGAGCATGCGCACCAACCGCGTATCCGATGAAGCCCCGGTGCGGCGCCGCACCGGGGTTTTTCACGCGCTGTGGGACCGCAGTCGACGATCGGACGCACGGCACGATCGAACGAAGCCTCGCAGCGCGGCTCCTCCATCCCCACCGTCGCGGGGCGACCCGCCATCAGCATCCGCCGCCACGCCGCAGGACCATGACGGAAAGATCATCCTGGACGGTGAAGTTCCGGAACTGCAGTGCCGCTTGCAGGACGGCATCACACAGACGATCCGGGGGCCCGGTTGCGTGCGCGGCGACGCGTTGCGCCACCCGTTGCATGCCGAAGTTTTCTCCGAGCGAATCCCGGGTTCCCGGCACGCCGTCCGATAACACCACACACAGATCCCCCGGCTGCAGCGCGACGTGTTCGACAGTAATCACCGGCGCCGTCATCATCCCCAGTGCCATGTTCGCAGCGTGGTCACCGACCACCTGCGCCTCGGCCCTAGCGTGATTCCAGCAAACAAGCGGGGGTAAACCGCAGTTGGCGAACCGAAAGTGGTGCGATCGGACGTCGAGAATTCCGAGCAGAGCACTGACCACGGCCCGTCGCGGCTCGAATTCGCTCAGCCATGCATTGACCATCGAAGTCAGCTCGGTCACATCGCGGCAGCCTTGTGCAAAGGCCTCCCGCAAGCGCGCGGTGAATGAAGCCGCCAGAATACCGCTTTCCACCCCTTCCCGCCCGGTGTCGCCCAACAGCACCAGTGCATCTGTTTCCTGCCGCACGGCCACCACGGAAAAGTCGCTGCTCCTGCCAGCCACGACGCGTGTCTCCACGGCCAGGTCATATCCCGGGATCTGCGGAATCGGACGGTTGAAGGCATGCCGCAGCGAGCGCAGATAGGCCACGTCCCGCTCCAACAGATGCTGGCGCAGGCGATTTTCATACCGCACCGAGCAATGCAATGCGAGAGCGACGGGCAGCGAAAGCGACACCAGCAGGGCCAGTGCTTCCGGCCCCAGTTGCCCCCGCACGCCAGTGCTGGACAACTGCAGGGCTCCCAGCGGCCGCTCGCCGCGCATGATCAGTGGAACGGTCAGTACCGTCCGCTGGGGTGGCTCCGACGCTTCCCTGGCGTTCGGCGACGGCGGTCGGCTGTCTTCCGTCACGGTCAAAGTGGCTTCGCAGCGCTCGATGGCACTGCGGACCAACCGCATCAGCGGCCTCGCCGGCAACCGCCAATCGTCATCGTCCCTCCGGCGCGACTCGACCAGCCCTCCCGAATCGTCCAGCAGCAGGATTCCCACTTCCTCAGCCGCTGGAATCAACAGCGCCAACCGATCCAGAATGCTCTGGATGAGCTGTTCTCGGTTGGTGGCCCCGGCCAGCAATTGCATCAGCCCGATCATGCTGTCCAGTTCCGCGACCGAACGATCTCCGAAGCTCCTCAGCTCATGAGGATCGATCGCCATCCGCGCAAGAACGGTCATCTCGTCCGGAATCCCCGTCGCGGTAGGCGAATCGTCCGTCGATGCAGCGGACGGCGGCCGTCGACGTTCCGCCGCAGGCGGTGGTGGCGTGGGAGCGTCCTTTGCCACAGCGTGGGCATCTGCGAGCTGCCACGGAAACTCGTCTGTCTTCGCCAGGTCTCGCGGTGGGGCATTTTCCTCGACGCTGATCATCAACGCGTTGGGCGTGTTCCCCACCACCGAATCCGCTTCCTGGTAGAACTGGAACTGGAAACCGCAAATCTGGATGATGTCACCGTCTGCAATTCGTGTCGGGTCGGTGATCGGTTTGCCGTTCAGCCACGTTCCGTTTTGACTGGCGAGGTCCTCGATCACCCATCCGTTGTCGGCACGCCGCAGACGCGCGTGATGACGGCTGACGGCGGCGTGGCGAAGCACGACATGACACTTCGGGTGCCGGCCGATCACCGCATGCTCCGACAACATCACCGTCTCCCCGCGGCCGCTACCGGTCAGCGTCTTCAAAACCGCCATAGCGTTCTCCCGGTTCGCCAGCCGCACTGGGGACGCAACGGCGGCGGTCCGCAGGCGGTTTCCGAGGACGACTGCGACCAACGCCGGCAAGGCGCCCGGATTGCACCGATTCCAAAACTCACGTCCGCTCACGAAAAGCGAGTTCGCTCATCGCGGAGAACGAAATCGAGACACCCGAAGTCGACGCCGATCCGAACGGCGGATTGGATGTGTCACACGCCTCCAACGTGATTGCGGAATGAGTGCTTATATGGAGAACAATACTGCATTATTCTGGACCACCACACCCATACGATGGGTGTCATCACCTAATGTCTATCGTAGCACTTCAGCCGGCCGGCAGCAACGCACGGACGTCACTCGCCAGCGGATTGCCGGAATCTTGCGATCACAGAGAGCGGTTTCGGAAGACAAGACGGGCCGGAAACAAGGAGTTCGGCTATGGCATTTCATCCGCTGGGCCGTGTTTTCGTCGTCGAGCCGACTCCTCGGTGGGTACCCGAGCTGCAAAGGCAATGGCCCCACGGAGAAGTCCTGGTAGAGCACTGCGGCGACCTGGCATCCTGGGAAGGGGCGCTTCGACAGCACGCCGACGCCGCGGGCATTCGGAGCGATTCCCATGAGGCGAACTTCTTCCTGCCCCCGCCGCTCCCACTGCAAGCACGGCTCGGCCCGCCCACTCGGCAACAACGGCCGGAGGCCCCCGCTCCGCGGTACATCGGTCAGGCTCTTGCCCGCTGCGGTCTGTATGTCCTCGCACAGGGTGTCGCCCCGCTTCTTGCTCGACTTCAGCAGTGGAACGCGACCCGCCGCGTGCCACCCGTCGTTGCAGTCGCCGAGCCCGAACACGCCGATCTGGCATGGGTGCTTTACGAAGCCGGCGTGATCCACGTGGCCCTCGAACCGCTGGCCGGATCGCGGATGCGCCGACTCCTGGAACGGCTGCTGCTCGGGCGAACGGCCGGATCGGCGCACACGCCGATTTCCGCGCGGTGGAACACGCGATCGCGCTGAAGCACGCGCAACGGTCCACTCTGCACGGCCCGTCCGCAAGCGGGTTTCGTTTTGGATCGAGTATCGATGCCCTGGGCTCGTGTCATACCGTTGGGTTGTAACGGGACGTCTGCGGGAGACCGGTACGGTTCGAACGTCTTTGCTATGATGTGGCCTCCGGCAGGCGCAGCGTTCTGGACGGCGGCGCACTCGTGCGCTAAAGTGGCGATTTCTGATCGAGGAACCGGCGCGAACTGCCGAGGGACGAGAACCGGACAGTGGCTCGCGGGTGCACAACGCCGACGCCGCGTGCCCGCACGGACCTGCGGGCGGGCGTGCAAATGGGCACTTCAAAAAACGAGCGGGGAAGGTCCCATGAACGACACACAGGCCAACGAGAGAACGGAACCGGCCGGTGACGATGTCGGACGCCTGAAAGCGGCCGTTTCGTCGATCGTCGATCCCCAGTTCGACCGGCCACTGGGGCAGCTCGGCATGGTGGCCGACGTCGAATCGGACGAGCAGGGGTACTGTGTGGTCATCGACTTGCCGACGCCTGCCTATCCGGACACGGACCGGTTGCGTGAGGCCGTCGTGAAGGCGGCGCAGGATGCGGGGCTGCCCGCGGACCGCGTTCGCGTGAGGTTCGTCTCCAATGTCCGCGGACGCAACAGCGGCGGACGGATCGGTCTGCGTGTTCGGAACGTGATCGCCGTCGGCAGCGGCAAAGGCGGCGTGGGCAAGAGCACGGTGGCTGCCGCCGTTGCGTTCGGCTTGAAGCACTTCGGTGCCAAGGTCGGCCTGATGGATGCCGACGTCTATGGCCCCAGCATTCCGCATCTGATCGGAGCCGGCGGGCGACCGCAGATCGTCGAGCGGCGCACGGAGGACGGACGGGTTCTTCAACGGCTGGTTCCGATTGAACACGACGGGCTGAAAGTGATTTCAATCGGATTCATGATCAACGAAGACCAGCCGGTGATCTGGCGCGGTCCGATGCTTCACAAGCTGTTGACGCAGTTTCTGCAGGACACGGAATGGGGCGAACTGGACTATCTGATCATCGACCTGCCCCCGGGGACCGGCGACGTTTCGTTGACCCTTTCGCAGCTCCTCGGATTGGCCGGCGCGGTCGTGGTCTGCACGCCGCAGAAGGTGGCGCTGCTGGATGCGGTGAAGGCCCTGAAGATGTTTCACCAGGTCAAGATCCCCGTGCTGGGTGTCGTGGAAAACATGACCGGTGATGTTTTCGGCCGCGGTGGTGCCAAGCGGCTGGCCGAGAAGGAGGGCGTGCCGTTTCTGGGCGAGATCCCCTGCGAACCGGTGATCCGGGAGCTGGCCGACGAAGGGCGGATCGCGGACCTGATCGCCACCGACAATCCGGCGCGCGATGCCGTGCTGCAAGTCGCCCGGGGCGTGGCCATGCAGATCGCTCGAGAATACGTCGCCCAGCCACAGATGCCGGTTCTCGAGATCCTCTGACCGGCCACGAACCGCGGCGGCCGCACGGGCAGCGATCCGCAGCCGCCGGCCGCTTCCGGACATGCCGTCTTCGGGTCTGTCCTGCGAATTCTCTGCATTCGTCCGCCCCGACGACCTCGAGAGCGTCTGTGATGCCGACCGACTGGCCGTTGCCGCCGATTCCCGGGGGATGGTGCCGCCGCCGGATCCGTTGCGGCCAAAGGACCTATTCACTGACGCTGCCCCGCTGTCCCGATGCGTTTCTCGACGCACCGGAAGTCCTGCGCCGCCACGAACGCACCGGATACATGCCTTACTGGGCGTACCTGTGGCCGGCGGCTGAAACCATGGCCCGGTGTGTCGCGGAAGACCGTCTGCCGCTGCGGTCTCCGGTCGTCGAACTGGGGTGCGGAACAGGCCTGGTGGGGCTGGCTGCCGCCGCGCGCGGTCACCGGGTCACCTTCAGCGACCACGACCCGCTGGCAGTGGGTACGGCCCTGCACAACGCGCGGCGGAACGGCGTCACGGACGTCCGCGGCGCGGTGTTCGACTGGAAGGAGCCGCCCGCGATGCGGTTCCAGACCGTCCTCGGCTGCGAAATCACCTACGAAGTGCCTGTGCACGCCGCCGTGGCAGGCGCGATCCGCCGTCTGTTAGCTCCCGGCGGAACGTGCTGGCTCGGCGACGCGGGTCGTCATTGCGCGGAACACTTCCTGGCGACGGCTGCACGAGCCGATCTGACGGTGGCCGTGTTCGACGAATTCCTGCGCCCGCTGAATGCCCCGCGGTCCGGACGGTTTCAGCTATTCCGCCTGACCCACCGTTGACTTCCCGGCCTCCTGACGGCCGGCGACGCGGTCCGGAGAGCCGTCCGCCGTCCGGGACGGGCGATCGGCCAGCCACAGCAAGGCGTTGTACAGCAGCGTCGTGAAGGCGGGATTGCGAAAGTCGTCTTTGTGCCCCAGTGAAGTGTAGAAACTGCGTCCGCCGTTTGCTCTCAAAAACACCCACGCGACCGGTTCCCGCTGCCCGTTTTCGCCGCGTCCGATCAGCAATGCGCGCGCTCCCGGGCGCAGCGGAGCGTTCTTGTACAGCGATCCGCCCTGCGGCCAAGTGGTCTCGGTGATCCCGGCAAGGATCGGATGCTGCGCCGCTTCGGGCAACACCTGCACGACGGATGAAACGGCGTTGGAATAATGCCCCTGATAGTTTCCGCCCAGCACTTCGGCGTCGAACTCCGGCCAGACCGCGTGCCCGGCGGGCAGCTCAGATTTGCCCCGCAGCGCAAAGGCATGGCTGGCCGTGCGGATGCCGCAGACCGGCTTGCCGAGGGCTACGTGTCGTCGGATGATCGCCAGATCGCCTTCCGGCAGAGCCCGCCGTCGAACGCTGAGCATCAGCACGTCCGCATCCCGCACGGCTTCCAGTCCCGGAATCCGGTTCCTCTCCTTTTCGCTGCCGAAGACAAAGCTGACGCGAAAGTCCCATCCCAGGTGTCGCAGAGCGAACTCCGGCAGCGTCCGCTCCGTCTCGTATTCGTCCTCCGCGATCACGCAGACCAGGTGAGGCCTCAGGTCTGCGGAAAAGCGAAACGGGCGGCCGCCGACGAACTGATCGCTGGTGATCGTCGGGCAAACGCACCGCTCGATGTAGTCGATGATCAGATCCGTTCCGGTGAAGTGGCTGACGAACGGCCGCCGCTGCGGGTTGTACATCGTGTCGGTCATGTCGCGCATCAGCACGGTGTGGAAGCCGTTGCGGACCATCTGCCGCAGACCGAAGGGGCGGCCGAGCACGCACATGTTGGTGTGCACACCGGTGAGGATCACGTTACGGATGCCCCGATGCTTCAGGATGTTCCAGATTTCGCGTCCGTCGTCCGAAATGAAGTCCACCTCCGCATCGATGTCGATCAGCGGCGATTCCCGCAGCCAGGGACGATTCGGATTGCGTCCCAGCGCCTTGAGCCGTTCGACCCACAATGCGTGTTCCTCCGGGTCGTCGTCCCGGCCTCCGTCGGACTGATCGATCGGATACGGCAGCTTGTCCTCGGCCGGGATCCGGTGACACCAGCTTCCGATGTCTTTGGGAAACGGTTTGGAATCGGGAACCCGGCGGGCACGCAATCGAGCCGGATGCGCGGCGTATGCGTCCATGCAGCCGCTGGGCGCGTGGATGATCGTCACACCACGGCGCCGCGCGGCGTGGAGCACGCGGTTCAGCCGCGGTGCCAGCTCGTTCACTCGCCGCACGGCATTGACGCTCGTATGCGAGTCCCACATGTCGCAGACGATGATGGCCGTTTGTCTTGGGTCCCAGGTTTCGCTGCGGGAGAACCGATGAAAGCGACCGCTGCCGGGAGCGGTCTCGACCTGATAGCGAAGCCGGAGCCGCAAAGGACCGGCATCGGTTGCGGTCGTCGGCGGATGGCCCGCGGCAGGGGATTCGCCAAACGCGGTGAACGGGTGCAGCACAGGCAGCAACCCCAACGCCACCAGCAGCCACCAGGTTCGGATCGTCGAGCTGAACACGCGGAATTGACGCATGACATTCCCCTCTGCTGTGCCGCTGTTCGGCGGTCACAACATCGCCGGATGGCGTGTCGTTGACCACACGCTGCCCCTGTTGGTACGATGCCCCGCCCCGTGGCGGTACGCGCGGTCCGCGGTCCCGCCACCGGGTGAGTTCTTTTCGTGATCGCACCGCAGCCAAAGTCAATCACTCGGTACCGAAGCGCAGTTTGAATCACGAACGACGGCGGAACAAGGGATCGCTGACGATGGGTCGAGTCGAACGTACACGCGAACTGGCACGACGGCGACACCGCCGTGAGAAGCTCAAGAAGCTGCGGCAGAAGTTCCGAGCTGCCAAGTCGGACGCCGAACGGCAGGCGATCATCGAAAAAGTCCGCAAGATCAGTCCGTTCGTGAATCTCGAGGCGGAAGAACAGCCGCGCTGAGCGGCTCTTGCGCACACCGCCCCGTGTCTTGGTAGGCCGCCTCGTGCGCCGTGCCTCCCGACACCACGATATGCTGCGAAGCGCGCTGGTGAATGGGAGCAGAACGAACAGGTCGACGTCAGCGGTTTCCGCTCGGCACTCAGCCATTCCCGGCGCACCGCTTTTCGCCTCTGCGGCGTCAGCGGTCGATGCTCTCCGCTCGCCGGCCGACACTGCCCCCGGTCTGGTTCGCGCTGCGCGTCGCCGTGTCGTTTGTGCCGGGATCCTGCGGATAAACGAGCAATCGATCGTGCACCAGCAGCACCAGATCGTTTCGGCCGTCTCCAGTCACATCGGCAATCACGGCTTCTCGTGGCTCGAGTTCGAACTCCTGTTCCCGGGAAAAACTCTTCGCCTCGAACACCGGAAACCGCAGGGCGTACTCCAGGCGAAGCGATGAGCCGGCGCTGCCAGCGTCCGCGGTACTTCGCCGTGCCCCGGAGGCCTCTCCTTCGACATCCGACTTTCCCCTCACCTCCGCAGGGAGCACGGCCAGCACGATCACCGAGTGTTCCGCTGCGTCGATCACGCACACGTCCGTGCGACGATCGCCATTGATGTCACCGGCGATCGCATCCATGAAGAAAGCCCGTTTGATGGAATCGGGGCGTTCGAACGAAGCCACCTCTTCAAACGCCGGATTCCCACGCCCCGCGAACAGGACACCGAACTTGTTCTGTCCGACCAGAAGCAGATCTGCGCGGCCGTCGCCGTCCAGATCGCCCACCCGCGTCCCCTGGTACGGAAATTCCCCGATGTCGATTTCCTGCCAGAGCGTCTGTCGCTGGGAGTCGATCCGATAGATGCGCAGTTTCCCGATCCCCGCATCGACCATCACCAGCTCGTTCCCGGGACTGCCGTCGATATCGAGTGTCGCACAGCCGACCAGTCGGGCCTGCGAATCAGCGACATTGAACTGTTCCCGCACGGCCCAGCCGCCGTCGCCGTACCGCATCGACCGCACGAATTGCCGGTGCGTCGCCAGCAGCGCCGGTTTGCCGCGGAGCCGTCCGTGGAACACCGCAGACGCAGGCAAATCGCCGAACCGCAGTCCACGCCGGTCCGCCGGCAACCGCCAGCTTCGCATCTCGTGCAGGACCACAAGCGGCTCCTGCTCGATGTCCGGAAACACCAGCAGATCCTGATCGCCGTCGCCGTCCACGTCCACAGCCGTCAGCCGCGAGGGCGCAGCCTGAAGCGGCAAGGCGAAGCCGTGTGCTTCCCCCCCGTTGGTTCGGCCGCTGTCCGGCTCGGCATCCACCGCCGCCGGAAGTGGTGCCTCCCGCCATGCCGGCGTCGTGTCGCCGTTCGCGGATCGAATCAGACGGAGGGTGAATTCGCGGGCTCGGTCCTCGCGATTGCGGGCCACATACACGATCGCGGGCTGCGCCTTCCCGGCCACCTGGGCGATTTCCATCGCCACCGGCTCGAACCGCACTGGAAGAACCTTCGGAAAGCTGAGCCGTCCGTCGTTCCACCGTGACAGGCCGATCGCCTGTTCCTTGCGGCTGAGCACGACCACTTCGCTGCGGCCGTCCCTGTCGACATCGGCGATCCGGACCTGTGAAACGTCGCTGAAGGACGGATACGCCGTGCCCAGGTCCAGCCCCAGCTTGGGGCGCTGCCGGTACACGATCACTTCGGCCGCCGCGGGATCGGTGACCACCACGTCCTGCAGGCCGTCGCCATCGACGTCGCCGATCGCCAGGTCGCGGTTGCGATCGGGCCGGCCGACTCCAAACTGCAACAACCGCCGTGCGACGGTGTTCTCCGCCTGGACGGCGGAACCGAACCGATAGGCCTTCACGCGCTGCGTCTTTCCGGGAATCGCCAGCAGCTCGACACCGCCCCGACCGTCCAGGTCGGCCAAGGCGATCGCCCGCGGCTGCTGAAGATCGAACCGCAATTCCGGGCCCAGCCGTCCATCCGGCTGCTGCAACCGGGCCGCCACGATCCGTTCGTCGTTCCCTTCGGTGGCCATGTAGACCAGATCACTGCGACCATCGCCGTCGACGTCCCCCATCATCGCCAGCGCCAGCTTCTGCGATGTGTTCAGCAGACGCCGGTGAAGCCGCAGCCGCCCCTTCGCCTCCAGGCGAACGCGAAACGTCTCCCGCTTTCCCAGCACGACGACTTCGTCCCGATCCTGCCCGACGAAGCGCCCGGCCGTGACGATCCACGGCGCCGCCTCGATGTCCGGCAGACGGACGGTCTGCCGCTCGGACCACGGCCCATCCTCCGGCTGCAGCCGTACGACCAGCAGATTCGGCTGCCCCAGGTAAGCGACGTCGGTGCGCCCGTCCCCGTTGAAATCGCCCGTGGTCAGCGACGCCACTTCGACGTCCACCGAAATCTTCAGGTGTTCCAACCGCCGATCGTCGGGAATCTCGTTGACTGCCAGCGGTTTCGTCGGCGGCAAGGCCGCATGCGGGTCGCGCTGAACGAACACGTCCAGCCTACTGTTGCTGTTGTCGATCAGGATCAGGTCCGTGCGGCCGTCACTGTTCAGGTCCGCCGCCAGCAGGTTCGACGCGCGCCGGCTGGTCCGATAGATCTCCAGTGGAAGAAAGCCGTAGTACTCCGCCCAGCGACTCGGGGCTTCCTGGCTGAAGGCGTCGTCCGAAACCAGCAGGCAAAGCATCGCGAGCAGCACCGCGACCGCAGTCGGCCGGTGACACCCCGCCCCCGCCGTCTGGCGCCGGGGATGGACCTTGGCAACGCGTCTTGTGTGCACCGTCGGCATGCAATTCGACCTTTCGGCACCACGCCGGCTCAGACCGGCGTCCTCAGCGGATCGTGATGGCGCACGGCATCACGCACAGCACCGGTTCCCGGCTCAATTCGATCAGCGCCCGCGCCGTCGCCAGTAGGCCCCGGTGCGTCGGCACAGCGTGCGCGAACGCCCGAACGGCCAGATCGAAGAACGGGTCGACGCCCGAAACACGCGCCCCCGTCCGGTCTTCGGGAGTCCCGAACAACACGTCCAGCGGGCTGACCGGCTGCGGCAAGGTCAGCCGTTCCACCTCGGCGTCTTCCGGCAGGCCGGCGAGTTGCTTCGCGTGCCGGACGGCATCTTCCAGTGAACCGATCCGGTCCACCAGGCCGAGTTCCTTCGCGCGGAGGCCGCTGTAGATGCGTCCTTGTGCAAGCTGCTCCATCCGCTCGACCGGCATCCCGCGGCCTTCCGCGGCCTTGCGGACGAACACGCGGTACATGTCCTCGTTCAGCCGCTGCAGCGCCCGACGTTCCGAATCGTTCAGCGGCGTGACGATGCTCAACAGTCCGGCGTTTTTTCCCCGAGACAGGACCGCAGTCGTGATGCCGAGCTTCTCCAGCGTTCCTCCGAACGCCAGCTTCCCGCTGACCACGCCAATCGACCCGGTAATGGTCCCCGGAGCGGCGAAGATCGCGTCCGCCCCCATCGCGATGTAATAGCCTCCGCTGCCGGCGACGTCGCTCATGCTCACCACCACCGGCTTGCCGCAGTCCTCCAAGGCCCGCCAGATCAGGTCGCTGGCCAGCGCGCTGCCTCCGGGGCTGTTCACCCGCAACACGATCGCCTTGACCGATTTGTCGTCTCTGGCCGTGCGGATCGCCTTGACCATCGTGTCGGAGCCGATCGTGCTGCCCAGCAGCAGGTCCGCGCTGCTGCGTCCCGGCATGATCGGCCCTTCGGCGTAGATCACCGCAATCCGCGGCTTGGTCGCGGGCCGCGCCGTCGGCCGCACGCCCAGCAACATCGAAAACAGCTTCAACGGTCCGAAAGGACCGGAAAAGTCGGTGTCCAGCTCCTTCCTGCCGTAGCCGCGCAGCAGACGGACGCGGTCCACCTTTTGCAGCGACGCGACCCGATCCGCGATCTCGTCCGCGTAGGCCACCGCGTCCAGCAGCCCAACGTCGGCCGCCCGCCGCGCCGAATACGGTCCCGCGTCGATGATCTCCCGCACGCGCGCTTCGGACAGCTTCCGACCGGAGGCGATCAACCGCAGCATTTCC
Organism: Planctomycetota bacterium; assembly: GCA_003696385.1. GTDB lineage: Bacteria > Planctomycetota > Planctomycetia > Planctomycetales > Planctomycetaceae > J052. Next base: position 25,956 of record RFHO01000064.1, read on the forward strand.
TGCCAGCGGTCGTCCAGCAAAGCCTCCATCTGTTCCCGAAACTCCGGACTCATGTCTTCCCGCGTGAACGGCTCCGCGGCCGACTTGTACTTGCCCATTCGCAGCATGTCGGCCTTCGCGCCGATCTTCTCCAGCAGCCTTTTGTAGAAGGTCACTTCCACGCGCAGGCCGGTCAGCAACAGCATGCCGCCTTCCGGCATCCACACGCGGTCGCATTGGCTGGCCAGCACGTAGTCCAGACCGGTCGCACTTTCGACCCACGCATACACCGGTTTGCCCGAAGCCCGGACGCGCTCGATCGCCGACTGCAGTTCGTACATCTGCCCCCAGCCGAGAATCGGCGTCTTGAACAATACGACCACCGCGCGGACGCGTTCGTCCTTCGCGGCGCGGTCGAACCGCCCGACGACCTCCGACAGCGAATCCCGGATTCCGGTGAACAGTCCCAGCGGCTGCGGCGCCTCGGTGTACATCCCGTGCAGCACGATCTGGGCCACGTTCGCCGTCTTCGGCTCCGCCGCCTGTCGCTGAGCGTCCGTTTTCCGGCCGTCCTTCTCGGGCCGCTTCTGTTCGACCGACGGCGTCGTTTTCGCCGCCGTCACCAGAGACGGCCCGAGGCCGAGACCCCGCTTTACCGGCGGAGCCGACGCCTCCTGCGCCGCAACCGGTGAAGCAGCCGCCAGCACGAACCCAAGCAGAATTCCGCCACGCCACAACGCCTGCGCCCGTGCCGAGCGCCACGCATCCGCGCAACTCGCCGGACGCACCGCCCACGGCCCGAAACCGCCCCGGCACGCCCGGCGGCTCGGCACGCGCCGGACGTCCCCAAGATCCATTCCCAC
>RFHO01000425.1 GCA_003696385.1 Planctomycetota bacterium
CAGATCAACCTGATGGGTGACAACCCGTTGCGGGGCATCAACGACGACGCACTGGGACCGCGCTTTCCGGACATGTCCGAGCCGTATGACCGGCGACTGGTCGCGCTGGCCGACCGTGTGGCCACGGAATTGAAGATTCCGCATCGGATCGGCGTGCTGGTGGCCGTGGCCGGCCCGAATCTGGAGACGCGGGCCGAGTACCGCATGTTACGACGCATGGGCGCCGACGTAGTCGGAATGTCGACCGTGCCCGAGTGCATCGTCGCCAAACACGCCGGTTTGCGTACGGTCGCCTTCTCCATCGTCACGGACATGTGCCTGCCGGACCGCTTGGAGCCGGTCGAGATCGACCGCATCCTTCAGGTCGCGGCCACCGGCGGCGAACGTCTTGGCCAATTGATCCCCGAATTGCTGACACGGTTGGATGAGGCCCGTTGAACCGCGTCTCCGGCCGCCGCTGACCCGCGGTCACCGCCCTTCCCGGCCGTGCACGGATCGTGCATCGTGCTAGAATCGCCGCAAAACACGCGGCGCAGGCCGGGCGATCTTTCATGCGGGGGCGACGTCCGATCAGGCCGCCGCCCCGGCCCCGGACCTTCCCACGTTCTGATTCGTTCCGACCGGCGATACGGAAACCACGCGATGTCTACCACGCAAAAGCCCCTTTTCGAGAAAGTCGGTGAGCCGGATTTCATTCGCGGCGAACACTCCGTGTTGAAGTTCTGGCAGCAGCGGCAGTGCTTCCAGAAGCTGCGCGAGAAGAACAGGGGCGGGCCGCGGTGGAGCTTTCTGGACGGTCCGATCACGGCGAACAACCCGATGGGCGTGCACCACGCCTGGGGGCGGACGTACAAGGACGCCTACAGCCGTTACTTCGCCATGACCGGCCACGAGCTGCGTTACCAGAACGGCTTCGACTGCCAGGGACTGTGGGTGGAAGTCGAGGTCGAACGCGAACTGAATCTCGGGTCGAAGCGGGCCATCGAGGACTTCGGCATCGACCGCTTCGTCAACGAATGCAAAAAACGCGTCCTCCGCTTCGCGGCACGCCAGACCGAACAGTCCATCCGACTGGGCTACTGGATGGACTGGGACGATCCCAACGAACTTCGCAAGCTCGCCAATGCGATCGGCTCACCCGATCCGGTCACCTTTCGAACGGCATCCGGAAAGGAAGTCAGCGGACCGGCGCACCTGATCGCCGCCCGGTTGGGAAACCTCGAATGGGGAGGCAGCTATTTCACCTTCTCCACGGAGAACAACGAAACCATCTGGCTGTTTCTGAAAAAATGCCACCAGCGCGGCAAGATCTACCACGGCTATGACGTGATGCCCTGGTCCGGACGCGGCGGCAGTGCCTACAGCCAGATGGAAATCGCCGAGGGCCGCAAGCTCACCACGCACCGGTCGGTGTTCGTCCGCTTCCCGCTGAAAGGACGCGAAAACGAATACCTCCTGGTGTGGACCACGACGCCCTGGACACTCACCAGCAACGTGGCGGCCGCCGTCAATCCCGACCTCGAATACGTCCGCATCCGCGCCAAGCGTGACGGCGCCGTGTACTACCTCGCCAAGGACAATCTGGAATACCAACGGCTGGCACGCGAGTTCAAGGAAGGGTTCGGACGCCCCGACTGGAGTTGGCCCAGGGATGTACCACGTCTGAAGACGATCGCCCAGATCTTCAAGGAACAGGGAGGTTTCGAAGTGCTGGGCACGGTGCGCGGCCGCGACATGATCGGCTGGGAGTACGAAGGGCCGTTCGACGACCTCCCTGCGCAGCAGCAGCCCGGAGGCGTGCCTCCCGTGCAGAAGCTGGCGGACCGTACCGGGGCTTCGTGCCATCGTGTGATCGACGGCGGCCGGGACTCCAAGGGTAATCCGAACGTGGTCGCCGGCGAGGGCACCGGAATCGTCCACATCGCGCCCGGCTGCGGTGACATCGACTACCGACTCGGCGAAGAGCATGGACTGGTGGCCATCGCTCCGTTGGCCGAAGACGGTACGTTCCTGGACGGCTTCGGACCGTTTACCGGCCGCAACGCGACCGATCCGGAAACCGCAGAACTCGTCTTCCAGCGCCTGAAAGAAAAAGGCCTGCTGGTGGCCGTCGAGACCTACCCGCACGTGTATCCGCACTGCTGGCGCACCGGCGATGAGCTGGTCTTCCGACTCGTCGACGAATGGTTCATCAAGATGGACTGGCGGAACGAGATCATCGAAGTCACCAAGCAGATCCGGTGGCTTCCCGAAAGCATCCAGGGACAGCAGCGGGAAATCGAATGGCTCCGCAACATGGGCGATTGGATGATCTCCAAGAAACGCTTCTGGGGCCTGGCACTGCCGATCTGGGTCGACCCGGAAACCGGCGACTTCGAAGTCATCGAATCGCTCGACGAGCTGCGCGAACGCGCCGTCGAAGGCTGGGAACACCTCGAAGGCCAGACGCCGCACCGACCCTGGATCGATCACGTCAAAATCCGCAACCCCAGAACGGGCAACCTGATGGTCCGCATCCCGGACGTGGGCAATCCGTGGCTGGACGCCGGCATCGTGCCCTTCTCTACGCTCGGTTACCGCAAGAACCGGGACTACTGGCGGAAGTGGTACCCCGCCGATTTCGTCACCGAATGCTTCCCCGGCCAGTTCCGCAACTGGTTCTATTCGCTGCTGGCGATGGCCACCATGATCGACGGCACGCCGCCGTTCCGGACGTTGCTGGGCCATCGGCTGGTGCTCGACGAAAACGGCAACGCCATGCACAAGTCGGACGGAACGGCCATCTGGTTCGAGGAAGCCGCCGAGCAGCTCGGCGTAGACACCATGCGTTGGATGTATCTGCAGCAGAATCCCGCCGTCGACCTGCGCTTCGGATCGCGGCTGAAGGACCAGCGTGTCACACTGCAGACCCCCGACGGTCCAATGGATCAAACCCCCGAAGGCCTACCCTGCTGCAAGGTCGTCAGCCGCCCCGCCGACGAAGTGCGCCGTCAGGTGCTGATCCCGTTGTGGAACTCGTATGCGTTTTTCACCAACTATGCGCGGCTGGACGAGTTCGACCCGGCCGAACCGTCCATTCCCGTCAGCGAACGCCCCGAGATCGATCGCTGGATCCTCTCCAATCTGCAGGCGCTGATCGACACCGCTCACAAGGCGTTTCGCGATTACGACGTGATGACGTTCTGCCAGGCGGCCGTCCGCTTCATCGACGATCTATCCAGTTGGTACATCCGCCGCAACCGCCGCCGCTTCTGGAGATCGCGGCAGGCCGGCGATCGCGACAAGACAGCCGCCTATCAGACCCTCTACGAAGTGCTCGTCACCCTCACCAAGCTGCTGGCGCCCTGCATCCCCTTCCTGACCGAACGCATCTATCAGAACCTGGTGCGATCATGGGACGCTGAGGCTCCTGAAAGCGTCCACCTGTGCGACTATCCCGTGGCCGACGCCTCGCTGCTGGATGAAGCCCTCAACCGCCGCATGGCCCTGGCCCAACGCGTCGTACGTCTGGGACACCGGCTCCGCGAAGAAGCGTCACTGCGCGTGCGCCAGCCGCTGGCCGAAATCCGCGTGGCCTGCGCGGATGAGCAGGATCGCGCGGCCGTACGGCAGCTGGCCGACCTGATCGAGGAGGAATTGAACGTCAAGAAGCTGACGGTCGTGGACAGTCTTGATGAGCTTGTTCGGCACGTTTACAAGCCGAACCTCAAGACGCTCGGCCCGAAATTCGGCAAACGCCTGCCAGCCGTTCGGGCGGCCATCGAACAGGCCGACCGGGCCACCCTGGAACCCCTGCGGCGGGGCGAGACCGTCACGCTCACCGTCGAGGGCGAGCCGGCGCCGCTGACCCCCGACGACGTGCTCGTTTCCACCGAACACGTCGCGGATTGGCTGTCCGCCGAAGACGACGGAGTGCAGGTCGCGCTGTGCACCGCCCTGACGCCGGAATTGAAACGCGAGGGCATGGCACGCGACTTCGTCCGCCACGTGCAACAGGCACGCAAGGACGCCAACCTGGAAATTCAGGACCGGATTCGCATCCGCTACGCGGCCGCCGACGAATCCGATGAAAACGTTCGCCACGCGCTGGCCGCGATCGACGAGTGGAGCGACTACATCCGGACCGAAACGCTGGCCGACGAGCTGCAACGCGTGCCGGCGGACGAACTCTCCCGCGACGAACGTGTCCGCCGCATCCGCGCCGGAAACGCCGAGTTGCTGGTGAGCGTCGAACGCGTCGGCTGATGCCACCGCTCCGGGGACCACCGCCCTCCTTCATGTGTGCGCCCACGACCCGTAGCGTGCATTGTGTCAGTCGCTCCCCTGCGGATCCGCGCTGTTATTTCCGGGCACTCGGACGCCGCACGGGTTCTCCCGGTCCGCCGGCTCTGATCGTGTTTCTGCCGCAACAGCGCGACGCGTTCTCACACGGACCGCCACTCCGCACAACCAACACCGCCGCACGCGATGCGGCGCAACGACAGGGCAACAACGGTGTGCACGGCCAAAGGTGTGGCGCAGCGGGCATCCGCCACATCTCCGGCTGAGCGAATCGGCCACCCGCACCACCGGCCCGCCTCCCCGATCGTTTCGTTCTGTTCACCGCGTTGCTTGTCCCGTGGATTGGGGCGGCGCCCGCGCGCTCAGGAGCGCGACACACGACCTGCATGACGCGCGTTCTGCGCGATTTCCGTCCCCATGCGTGCACCC
>RFHO01000426.1 GCA_003696385.1 Planctomycetota bacterium
CGGCGGCTGGAAATGCACGCGGATCACATCGGCGATGACGCCGGCTCGCTGCCCGGGGACCTCGGCGAGCGCTTCGCCGTCCACTTCGACCAGCTCGCCGCCGTCCCGCTGGATGTCCTTGCGCAGGCGGCGCGCGCACTCCAGATGCAGTGCGGGAGGTCCATCCGGTGTGCGACGGTGGTCCAGCCAGCCCGGCCCGCGACAGAAGGCCGTGCGAACGTGATTCTTCGCGTCCAGTCCAAATACCGCCGACCTGGCGTAGAGTTCTCCGCTGCGATGCGTCAGCTTGACCAGCCGTCCCGACCAGCCGGCGGTCTGTGTTTCGACGCCTTCCAGCCGGACCAGCCGCCGGACGGCGTCGTAGACGATCGCCGAAGCCAGTGCGGTCAACGTGTTGCTGCCGGATTCGACCGAGATGGCGGGGCCGGTGGCCGTCAGTTGCTGAAAGACCAGCCGGGTGGACGGCAGGACGAACCGCCCCGCGCCGGTCGGCGGTGCCGGGCCGTCGCCGGCCGATTCGGATGGCACGGCCAGCATGCGGGTCAGTTCGTCGGGGAAGAACGGTGCTGCCCGGCCGGTACTCGGGCCGGACAAGTCGAGTCCGGGATGTCGAGGGGGCGCGCTCCGGCGGGACCGATCCCAGCGATCGGCGGCCGGGTTCGGATTGGCTGGCGTGCCGTGGGCCGCGGGGAGCGGAACGCTCTCGGGAACGGAGAGAAACGCCCCGGCACGGCTGGTGTGTGCGGAATCCCGCAGCAAAGACGGCGCGGCGGAGGGGCGGAGTCGCAGCCGGGAATTGCGGACGTCGGATGCCGACCCCAGCGGGATTCCGGGCACGTCCCGACCGGCGGCCGCGAGTTCGAGCACCAGCGTTTCGGCGTCACGAATGGCATCGACCGTCTCGCCCGTCGGACGCAGGACACTCACGGCGCCGGCAAACGTGAGCCGGTAGCGTTCGAGGTCGAACACCGCGCCCCTGCGGCACTGGACGCGAACGGGGCCGGTCGTGTCCTTGTCATCGTGTTTCAACCACAGACGCACCGATCGGCGCAGTCGGACCTGCCGCACTCCGACGACCGGCAGATCATCCCCGGGGCGGCTGCTGGGCAGCAGATCGAGCTGCACGCCCTCGGCCGTCCCGCGGTGTCCCTGGAACGCGAACGCGATGGCGTGGTCACTCCAGATCCGCAACGCCTCCTGAGAGTACGCGAAATTGCGCCCCGTCAACTCTAGTCCGTCCGGACCGCGAACACGCACGTCGCCCACCAGCCGGCCGGCGACCGGCAGGCCCGGGTCGGGATGTTTCAGGTCGAAGCCGCCCGCGAAGCGGATGACGGCCGCCTCGGCATAGACGGTCAGCGGACGTTCATCGTCCGTGCCGGGGCGTTCCAGCGAGAGCAGCACGAAGGGCCGCAGCGTCACCGTCCCGGTCGTGTTGTCCGGCGTCCATTCCTGGGAATAGACGAACACGTCCTGATGCCGCAGCATGCACCGCGCTGCGGCGGTCCATGGCCACCGGGCCAAGTACTGCCGCGCGCGGCGCACGTTTTCGGCCGGCCGTTCCAGACGACCACGTGTGGCGATCAGCAGTTGCTGGCTGCGTTTCTGCAGCACGTGCGGCGGCGTCACCACGGGCGTCACCAGCCAGTGGTACAAGCCGTACAGAACGACCACGGCGCCGGCCGCCGCGCAACTGGTCAGGCTGCGTCCGAGCATGCGTCCCCCCCGACGATGCCGGACGCCCCGCCACCGGCCGTGCCGGGTTCGTCCTGCCCGCCAGCGGAACCCGCTTCGTGAAATTCCGCCGGCATCAATCCGATCACGTCGGTGATGTCGACCAACCCCACGGGCCGGCCGCTGTGGTTCACGACGGGCAGTTCGCTGATCTTCTTGTTCGAAAGGACGGTCACGACGTGCTGCAGAGTATCGTCCGGTGAGACCGTCGTGGGCCGGCGGGTCATCACCAGACGCACGGGGCGATCCAGAGCGTCTTCACGCCGCTGTTCGAGCAGACGGGCCAGATCGCTGTCGGTGAACAGACCGACCAGCCGGCCGGCGTCGTCGCACAGGATCACCGCTCCGGTACGCCGTTGCGGCCAGCGATGCCGCGTGAAGACTTCCCGAACGGTCTCGTCCTGATGAGCGATACGCAACTGCCGCTGTGTCCGCATCACCTCGCGAACCTTCGTCAGCTTCAAACCCAGCGCGCCGGCAGGGTGGTTTTCGGCGAATGTCTCGACCGACGTTCCCCGCTGTTGTGCGGCCAGCAGGGCCAGTGCGTCTCCCACCGCCAGCATGGCCGTCGTGCTGGTGGTGGGGGCCAGCGCCAGCGTTCCCGCTTCGGAGACCGGTCCGTAGACGATCGCGACTTCGGCCGCGGCGGCCAGCCGGCTGCCGCGACGGCCGGTCACCGCGACCAGCCGGCATCCCCGCCGCCGGATCCTCGGCAACACGGCGCACAGCTCCGCGGTTTCCCCGCTGTTGGACAACGCCAGCACGACGTCCTCGGACGCCAGACAGCCCAGATCACCGTGCATCGCTTCGGTGGGGTGCACGAAGTGCGCCGGAATTCCCAGCGATGCCAGAGTTGCGGCGATCTTGCGCCCGATCAATCCCGCCTTTCCGACGCCCATGACCACCACGCGTCCCCGACAGGAACCGACCATGGCGATCGCTTCGCAGAAGGCCATGTCCAGACGGCCGGCGACCGCGCTGAGAGCTTCCGCTTCCTGTCGGATGATGGCGCGTGCCGCACGCAGCGGTTCCAGCTCGGACCATGATGCGGCGATTTGCGGTGCCGGTCGTTCCGTCACTGCCGTTCCCCACGAAAGCGATGACGAGCGTGGCAATGCGTCGTGTCGGGCTCCTTGCGCCGGCACGCGGCGGCCTGCCCGGTCCAGGCCCATGGGCCGAAGGCGTCCGGGGGGCCGGTTGCCGGGTCCGTCGCCTGAGGCGTCCCGGGCAGAAAAGGATATGTCGCAAATTCGGGCTCACAGGGAAAGACCATTTCGCGACGCGTGCCGGTCCTGCGCGGGGCCGTTCGCACGGACGATCCGCAGGTCGGGGCGGTCTGCAAACTGTGTTGTGGAAATACCGGGGACGGCCTAAGATGCCTCGCCGGTGGCCGTGGATGTCTGGTAGCGCATGGTCGCCCGACGGTGTCACGGAACCGATCGACACGTCCAGCCGGGTCCGGTGAAGTGCTTGGAAACGGAGTGCATTCGATGGCGCGGTATCTGTTCACCAGCGAATCGGTCAGCATGGGGCATCCGGACAAGGTGGCCGACCAGATTTCGGATGGCATTCTGGACGCGTTGCTGGCCGAAGATCCCACGTCGCGGGTGGCCTGCGAAACGTTGTGCACGACGGATCTGGTGGTGTTGTCGGGCGAAATCACCTCCAGCGGGCGGATCGACTATGTGCAGGTGGCGCGAGACATCGTGCGGGACATCGGCTACACCGGTGACGAGCTGGGATTCAGCGCCGACACTTTTCGCGCAGTGGTGGCGATACATCGGCAGAGCCCCGACATTGCGCAGGGCGTCGACCGCGACGGTGCCGGCGATCAGGGACTGATGTTCGGATATGCCTGTCGCCAGACACCGCAATTGATGCCGCTGCCGATTGCGTTGGCCCACCGCATCGTGGAAAAGCTGACCGAGAATCGTCGCCGCGGTGACGTCTCCTGGCTGCGTCCGGACAGCAAGAGTCAGGTCACGGTGGAATACGACGACCGGCAACCGGTGGCCATCCGCGCGGTGGTGGTTTCGACGCAGCACACCGACGAGGTCTCGCAGGGGACGATCCGGGAGTATGTGATCGAGCGGGTGGTCAAGCCGGCAGTGGCCGATGTGGTGGGAGACGAACAGGCGGAACGCCTGCTGGCAGGCGATGTGCAATACCACATCAATCCCACCGGCCGATTCGTGATCGGCGGGCCGCACGGCGATACGGGATTGACCGGTCGGAAGATCATCGTGGACACCTACGGCGGGTGGGGGCGGCACGGGGGCGGTGCCTTCAGCGGCAAGGACGCCACCAAAGTCGATCGCTCCGCCGCATACATGGCCCGGTACATTGCCAAGAACATCGTCGCCGCTGAGCTGGCTTCGGAGTGCGAAGTACAGCTCGCCTACGCCATCGGCGTGGCCGATCCGGTCAGCGTTCGCGTGGACACCATGGGAACCGGTGAGATCCCCGAAGAGCGGATCGCCGAACTCGTTCGGGAATTCTTCCCCCTCACGCCGCGGGGTATCATCGCCGAACTGAAGCTGCGACGCCCGATCTTCCGCAAGACGGCCCACGGAGGCCATTTCGGGCGGTTCGAACCGGAGTTCCTGTGGGAACGTACCGACAAGGCTGCGGCGCTGCGCGACGCCGCCGGACTGGGCAGGCCGGCCGAGCAGAGCTGCTGCAACACGTGACGCAGTCTGCGACGCGGGATGGCTCCGGCGTCCGGGGGCCGGTGGGACCTGTGCCGCGGCGGTCGGGCAGCGTCCTCCACAGGCGTTGGTGGCGAGACGGCACAACCGGGGCGCGTTTCGGGCCCACGTTGCACACGCCCTGGGTGGCGCCGGAGCGACGGCCGCTGTGACGTGATCCGCGCGGCTGCGGGTGGCCGTGCGTGACGGACAGGAGGTCCCATGGACGGGGCGACCGGCCAGCAATGCCGCGGATGGCGAGACGGGCTGGCGGCACTGCCGCTGGGGGCATGGCTGGGAACCGTCTGTGCTGCCGCGGCTGTTTCCGCATGCACCCTCTGGACTGGCCGACCTCCGTCACTGCGCTGGCCGGCGGCGCTGCTCGTATTGCTCGTGGTCCAGAGCCTTGGTCTGGCCGCGACGGTGGCGTACCTGCGATCGGCGTTCGGACCGCGTGTTGGGGCCGACGGAAGCTCGAGGTCCGTGGGTGAAGCATCCGAAGGAAGCGTCGCGGTCCGACAATCGCGGGTGCCGGTGCGACGCGCAGCGCGTTACCGTGATCCCCTGGTGGCGTTCGCCGTGGCGATGCAGTGCACGCCCGCCGTGTTGATTCTACCAGCATTGTCGCCAATGCACGGAGTCGGCGGCCTTGCTGCGTTCGTGCTGGTGATGGCGAGCAGCGGCGGCTTGGCGGCGTATCTGCTTGGGCGGAGTGATGAGCGGCGCCGACGGAACGCGGCGTGCGCACCGAAGGGCGAACCGATCCGCCCGGCGGAGGGCCAATGCGAATGTCGTACAGATGCCGCTTCCGCAGGCTCCGACGCAGATGAGGCTGCCGATGCGGAGCGGACGGACGGGCTGGACGAGGAGGACGAGCTGGAGGAGGAAGCCGTCGACGTCGAGCCGGGCTTGCTCCAGCGGTTGGAACGCCGCCGGGTGGGCGAAAGCGGAGAGCGGGTCGATGTCCTCCTGACGGCGGAGTTTTCGGCCGGTCAGAATGCGACGGTTCTGCATGTGCCGCTGCATCCGGCGATGCCGTGTGTGCCGTCCGTCGAAGCGTTTGCGTTGAATGATCAGACCGATTGCCACCTACGCCGCGTCGCTCCGTTCGGCGTATCCTTGGAAGTGCGCCGCCACGGAGAACTCGCCGAGCCCGCCGTCGTACACGTCGTCCTTCAGTGCGTTGCGGCACGGGATCGGCAAACCGATGCAGCGTGATCCTCGCGCAACGCGGAGCCGATCCAAGCGTTGTGCGGCGTTGCCGTCATTCGACTTTTCGTGCCACGTCATCACGTCATGGCGACCGGCCGATGCGACGGGCCATCGCCCAGCAACCCGGAACGGCCACTGTCCATGTCACCACCGCGTATGCGATGGCCAGGCCCATCACGCCTCCCCACCATGTCGCCGGCGGCAAGACGACCGCCAGAAGCAGATTGTGCAGCACGACCACCGGCAGCAGCGGATCGGCCTTGTGGATCCGTACGAAAACGCCCGCGCAACTGACCAGGTGATAGCCCAACGTTCCAGTCGCCAGCAGCAGCGTGGGCGCCCAGGGCAACAACCGCCGACTGAGCCGGGCCAGCAGGGCACCGACGGTGTTCGGCGGCGTGTCCGCGATTTCCCCGGGAAGCGCAAGTTCCAAGGCCACGACAACGATCACGAAAGCCGCGCCGCTCGCGGCGAGGAATTGCAGCGACCGCACCAGTATGCGGCGGTAAAGCCGGTAAGCGTCCGCCGTTCGTCCCTCGGCCAGCAACCCGCCCAGTTCCGGTGCCCGGGTGTGAACCCATGCCGATGCCGCCAGTTGCAGCGTCGTGAGCACCGCCCATGTCATTCCGATGCGACCCGCCCAGACGGCACCGCGGACGCGAAAGACCACCGGCACGGCGTAGCTGACGCTGAAGTAGCTCAACGCCGTCTGGACCGCGACACGCCACTGCAGCGGCCACAGTTCGCGCTTCCACGAGAAACCCAGCGGCGGCGTCCGCCAGAGCCGGACGAAAAACGACCGGAACCGCCACGCGACCAGCAGCAGCTCGGCACCTACACGGGCGGCGATCGCCCAAACGAGCACCCACAGCCCATGGCCCCGGAGAATACCGGCCCACACCATGAAGCTCGCGGCCATCGCCTGGCCCAGACGGAAGCCGTTGACCACCGCCACCTGGTTGCAGCCTTCCAGCACGGCGACGGAAGGCAACAGGAGCAGCGTCCCGGCAGTCCCCACGATGCCCGACCACCACGGTGCCCGCCACACCTGTGGTTCGACTTCGCCTGCGTCGAGAAACCATGCACCGATCGGGCCGAGGATCACGATGAATGCAGCCGCTACTGCCGTGTACCACTGCAAGCTGTACTTCCACACCGCCGCAGTGCGGTGCCACGCCGTCGGCTCGCTGTTCGTGACCGTTTCCGTCGGTTCGATCCCACCCAGCCTCGGCCATTCGTGGCTGGTCACGTAGACGATCACCGCGTGCAGTCCCAGCTCCGCGAACGACTGCAACGCCAGCAGTCCGGCCACCGTGTAGTAGTACCCCTGAAGACGCCGGTCGAAGCAGGCGGCCACCAGCAACAGGGTGACTCCGCCGGCGATGAACTGCCAGCCGCGTTGCAGCAGCGCGTACAGCACGGCGCGGTCGATTTCCCACGCCTGGAGTCCTCGGACCAGCCGCCTTCGCCACGCTTCCCGCACCGGCACCCTCGATCGCTGAAAAACGAAAGGCAGAAGGACGCGTCACCATCCTTCTGCCCCACGGCCTTTCGATCACGCTGCTTCGCTGCCGTTGGCAGCCGTTCAGCGCTTGCGGACCGTCAGTTCCAGGACGTCGTCGCGTTCGTCGTACGGTCGGATCCGCAGGTACCACTCGCGCCAGCGTTTGACGAGTTCGGCCTGCCACTTCTTGCGGGCCTGCTCCCGTTCGGCCTGCGTCGCAGTCGGCGGGAGCGTGTCATCGGGGTGATCCGGCAGCCCCAAGCCGCGTGGCCGGCGAGCCAGCACACACAACGCATTCCGCGCCTCGACCACCACGTCCAGATCGGGATCCTCCAAGGCCTTCAACAAGACCGGCACGACGGACAGATCTTCGCAGCGGCCCAAGGCCCAGACCGCTGTGCGTCGCACCTCCACGCGAGGGTCTTCGGCGAGCTGCTTGAGCAATTCCTTCTGGCCGATCAGTTCCTCGCGGTTTCCAAGTTGTACGGTGCGGACGATCGCCTGCTGCGTCGCTTCGATGTCGTCCAGGTCCGCCGAAGCCAACCCCTCCAGCAATTTGTCCAGAGGATCGTCGATCTTCTTGGGCGGATCCTTGCGGATCGAGCCGTCGGCACCGATCGCCTTACTGAGGTCCGACGGTAACCCACGGCCGCCGGCCAGCAGCCCGGCTCCCAGTTGTTCCGGCTCGGCGTGTTTGACGATCTTCGACGTCGCCCGCGTCAGAAACAGCACCGCGAAGGCCGTGGCCGACTGCTGCGTGTACGTTCCTTCCCAGCTGCCGTCCGGCTTCTGGCTGGTCAACAGGTACTGCGAGCCGTCCGCATACCAGTCGTGGGGGCCCAGGGTTTTCAGGTTGGTGAGCGCCATCAGACGCTCCAGAGCGTACAGGTAGTACAGCTTCCACCCGCTGGGCTGGGCGATGGTGTAACGCCGCAGAAGCCAGGTCAAACCACCGCGGACTCCATTGAGAATCGCCGTGCGGGCACCCCGCAGGTTGACCGGCGTCTTGTCGTCCCCGTCGTCCTGGGCCGGCTTCTGGACGGTTTCGGCCTGTTTGGCGAGCTTTTCGATCTGGCGATCGAAGTCCATCTTCTTCAGGCGGCCGCCGAAAGGATCCTTCTGCTTTTCCTGTTTCGGTTTGGCCGGCTTTTTCGTTTCGGACTTTCCGCCCAATCCCAGACCCTGGCCGGGGAAAAGTTGATGAAAGACGATGCACAGGTTTCCCGTGCCGGCGGTGGTCATACTGTGCGTGGTGGCCTGGTCCGTTCGCGGGTGGTAGGCGAAGCCGCCGTCCCTTTTCTGGCTCGCTGCCTGCCACTGAGCCGCCTTGACCCAGACTTCCTGCGGAATCTTCACGCCCGCGCGGGCACAGGCCCACAATCCCAGCAGACCGTATTGGGTGATACTGGTGTCGCCTCCGTTTTCCTGACCGGGGTAGTCCCACTGGCCGCCCTGCCGCTGTGCCTCCATCAGATAATCGGCGATGGCCTGCAGGTGCGGCTTGTATTTCACCGGATCGGCCGCCTCCAGCGCCATCGCATCACACGCCGCTTCGTAGTAGAAGTGCAGCGTGGGGTGGTACTTGCCACCGTTGACCCGCTTGGCGATCGCATCCAGCAACTTCGCCACGAAGGGATCCTTGGGCGTCCGGCCTCCCTTCAGACAGGCGTAGGCCACCAGCCCGTAGTGATCCGACTGCATCTGTTCCAGCGATTGCGAGGTGAGGTACCGTACCGCCCGTTCGACCGCGGCGCGGATCGGAGGGTCATCCGGCGAGGCGGCGTTCGCCGGGCCGGTCCCAACAGCGATCAACGCGCAGACCACTGCTCCGCTGATGAACCCCCGTCTCACGGATCTCCATTCGCGACGCATCGGTTTCCCCGTTTGCATTCCCAGTGGACCGAGACGGCAGCGGCCGACGGACCACAGCAGCGGCTCAGTGGGCATTCTCACGGCCGCCGCCGTTTTGCCAACCGTCGCGTGTACGCTTCGTAAAGCTCGCGGTATTCCGGCGGGACGGGCACACGCCGCGTGGTGACCGTGCCGATCTGGGTCTTGTCGACACGGGTATCGCGCCGCTGCCGCTCCGCACCTTCCAGACGGACCCGCTTGAGCATTTCCTCGAACTGTCGTCGCCGCGCCTCGGCTTCGGGGGAATCGTCGTCTTGAGCAGCCGCCGAACGCGACATCCGGTCGAGGAATCGTCGCAGGTCCCGTTCGGTCCAGCCCAGTCGGTCCAACAGACGTCGATCGATTTCTCCGCGTTCGAGCTGCTCGCGCAGTCGCTTCAGGACCAGGTTCGTCGCTTCCCGTGCGTATTGCTGATTGACCGGCTCGGCCTCACCGGTTCCACCGCCGTTTCCTTCTCCCACTCCGCCGTTTGCGTCGCCCGGCCGTGTGAGCGGGCCGTTTCCGGCCGCGTCGCCGCTCTGTCCATCGCCGGACGGGGGCGGGCCGATCGATGAGGCGCCCCGGCCACTTCCGCCGCCCGGCCCGCCACCCGCCCGAGCGCCGCCGCGCTGAGGCTGATTGGAGCCCTTGGCCCCGGCGGCACTTCGTCCGGCAGAAGAGCCGCCGCTTTGGCGACCACCGTTGGCACCGTCCTGAGAAGCCTGTTGAGCGGGCTTCCCGTCGCCGGCCCGAGAGCCGCGCTGTGCACCACGGGGCGGTTGTTCTC
>RFHO01000427.1 GCA_003696385.1 Planctomycetota bacterium
TGAGAATCTCCAGTCGGCACAGACGCCTCTGGCAGTGCAGTGCGGCGGGAATCTGCAGGACCGCGAGGAACGTGAACAGCGCGAGCCACCGGGTCGGATCCACCGGCTGGGGACGGTCGCCCGCAGCGTAGCGCACGAAAAGCTCGATCACCGCCAGCACGACGGGAAACACCAGCGTCACGGTCAGCACGAGGATCCTGCGTTGCCACCGGGTCCGCTCGCTCTGTACCGCAGCTTCGGCCGCAGCGGCCACATTCCCCTGGCGCAACAATGCGGCGACCCGATCGTCACCACCGGCCGACACTGTCGATTTCAGCAACTCATCCAATGGCGCGACCATCTCCGGTTCTCCTCGGCGGTTTTCGCATGCCGTCGCGTCCCGCCCCGCCGCATGCGTTGCCGGTGTAGCTTCAGTCCGCCGCCGGCTCGCCAAAAACGAATCCATGCAGCAACCACCGGCGCGGGACGATCGGTTCTCGGTCACGTGGCACGACCACGCGGTCGTCCCCAGCGTCCTCGAGCTTGCTCTCCGCCGCGGCCAGAATGATCCGCGGCGTCCGATTCTCCTCCAGTAACGCGCGCTCGCTCAGATCACGGAGCAGCGGCAGCACCGGCTCCAGGCTGAAGCTCCCCAGAAACCGGCCGTCCTCCAACCGCTCCCGCAACGCCGTCTCCATCTGGTCGGCGAACGACTCCCCGTCGCTGCACGGAGCGACCACGACGTGCAGCATGGGCAAACCGGTGCTCCGCAGAACGGCCAGCATCTGCTGGTCCCTTCCCTGGGGTCCCGAAGTCGCATCCTTCACGAGCGAATCGCCGCCGATGTCCACGCCGATCAGCAGATCGAAACCCAGGGCACGAATGTCTTCGGCAAGCTGAGCCCGCGTCTGTTCGTCTTTCCGCTCGAGGACGAAAATCCACGGACAGCCTTCGTCCCCGCGCGGAACGCAGTGGTCGATCCGCGTCGTCCCATGGGCGTCCTCCAGCATCGCGCCGGCGTACGGATCGCTCTCTTCGGGCGCGACCCGGTAGACAAGTGAGGCGACGCGCCCCAAGTGCGGCTCGCGTTCTCTCTTGGTGTTGG
Source organism: Planctomycetota bacterium (assembly GCA_003696385.1). GTDB lineage: Bacteria > Planctomycetota > Planctomycetia > Planctomycetales > Planctomycetaceae > J052. The sequence continues at coordinate 1,085 of RFHO01000427.1, forward strand.
CGTAGATGATGCCCCTGGTCGGCCCGCTGGCCGGCAGCAGTCTGGCAACGGCACAGGCCATGATGATGTCGGACCCGCCCCCCAGCCCGAGAACCAGCACCTTCCGGCCGACACAGTTCGGAAATCGAAAGCGTTTCGAAAACAGCGCGTCCACGGATTCTCCCCGCGATGATGGCGCAGCCACCGGCGACCCATCGAACCGCGACGGTCTCCCCGCACAAACCCTTCGAGTGCGAACGCATCGCCGCTCCGGCATGGTGGACCGGTCACCGCCGACTCCGCGGCATCGGCGACCACACCGGCCGCGACATGCCGACGCCGGCCCACGTCCCCGCCGGCCGGGGCGTCGCTCGCGACCCACCGCGCCGGAATCTACGCATCCGGCATGTTCTCCGGCGGGTATGCGTCGGTGTCACGGCGTTCCGCCAGCCGGCTCGCCCGTTCCTCCGCAGCGGCCCGCTCCTCCCTGAGCCGCTCAAGTTCCTCCTGCAGCTCGTCGTACTGCGCCCCCTCGGCCGACATCAGTTCGTCCTCGACGCGCTCGATTTCCCGGTCGAGTTCGTTACGCGGGTCGTACACGTGCGGATCCTCCTGCCTCGACGACCGGAACTGCCGCAACCGAAACAAGACTTCGAATGTACCGTTCGGCACGATGCCCCTCAAACGACGGGCGCCGGCCCACAAAGCCTGTGGAAAAACGCCCCCGAACAAGCGGTTCGTCAGACACGGCCGGAGCCGCAAAGAAGCCTCCGCGAGCCGCGGCGGCGGTTGCTCCGGCGTCGCGAAGCGGCACGCCCCTGTCAGCGGAACGTGGTGATGGCCCCTGCGTAGCGTCGCAGGCGTTCGCGATCGAGTTCCACGCCAAGGCCCGGTTGCTGCGGAATCACCAGGTTGCCGTCTTCGTCGAGGCGGGGCGGATCAACGGCCAGGTCTTCGATATACGCGCACGGCGTGAGGTATTCGACGTAGTGAGCGATGGGCAGCGCCGCGGCCAGCTGCAGATCGGCCGCCAGGCCGACGACGGTGTTCCAGCCGTGACAGACGACCGAAACGTTGTGGTCGAAAGCCGCCCACGCAATGCGGCGAGTTTCGCTCAGCCCACCGTTTTTCGTCGAGTCAGGCTGGATGATGTCCACGGCCCGGCGCTCGATCCACGGCAGGAACGACTCTCTCCGCGTGAGCACTTCGCCGGCGGCGATTCGGACGGGCGACTGGCGGGTCAACTCCGCGTAGCCGTCCAGATCATCCGGCGGCAACGGCTCCTCGAACCACACGATGTCGTATTCGGACAGCATGTGCGCTGTGCGGCGGGCCCAGTTCAGCCCGTGCGGCCAGAACTGCTCGCTCCCGCCGGCATCGACCATCAGTTCGACGTCCGGCCCGACGGCCTCCCGCGCCGTCCTCACCAGCACCTCGTCGAAGCGGGTGCTGCGGCGTCCGAACGGTCGCCAGCCCAGCTTGATCGCCCGAAACCCGCGCGCCACCGTTTCCTGCAACCGGTCACGCAGCACCGCGGGTTCGTCGAACAGGATCGAACCATATGGACGGATGCGGTCCCGATAGTTCCCGCCCAGCAACCGCGAGACGGGCTGACCGCACGCCTTCCCCATGATGTCCCACAGGGCGATGTCGATACCGCTGATCGCGTGTTCGACCGCTCCGCCCCGCCCCTGCCAGAAACACGACCGCCGCAGCTTCTCGCTCACCCGCTCGGGTTCGACCGCGCTTTCACCGCGCAGCAGCGGCATCAACAGCTCCATCGCGCCGCAGACCAGCGCTCCGGACGTGAAGACACTGCCCACGCCCCGCAGCCCCTGGTCGGTGAAGACTTCCACCAGCGTGTGCAGGTTGTCCTGCGGCCGATGCCCCTGCGGCCACCCGCCGTCCACCGTACCGCCGGTCAGCGGAATGACGTCCACACGATCGATGCGCATCCGGGCTGCTCCGACTGAGCTGCAGGGAACGGGAGCCGGTGAGGGCAGGTGCGCCGGCACGCCGCACGACGACTCCGAGCCGCCGCCGATCGGGAATCGTGCCGCACAACCCACCGAATGCGGGTCGTTCGCCGCGGGCGTTCCGTCGCTGCACCATGCCGGCGCGCGGCCTTTCAGCCCAGCTCGGACAATTCACCGGTGCTGCGTCCGTTGAACGATGGCAGCTCCAGGCCGAACTTGTTCGCGATCGTCAGCAGCAGGTTGGCCAGTGGCGTGTTTTGCTTCGCCACCACGTGCCGTCCGGTTTTCAACCGTCCCTGCGCGCGGCCGGCGAGAATGATCGGGAGGTCCGTGCGGACGTGCCCATTGCCGTCTTTCATGCCCGAGCCGTACAGCACGAGGGTGTTGTCCAGCAGCGAGCCGTTGCCCTCGTCGATGCCCTTCATCTTCTTCAGCATGTAGGCGAGTTGTTCGATGTACCAGCGACTGACCGTCGTGTATTCGCGGATCGGTCCGGGCTGGTTCTTGTGATGCGACATGCCGTGATGGTCGGACGTGACGCCGGGAAGAAACGTGAAGTTCTGGCGACTGAACCCATGGGCGGTCATCAACGTGGCCACGCGGGTGGTGTCGGTTTGCAACGCCAGCACACACAGATCGATCATCAGCTTCAGGTGCTGGTCGCGTCGCCGTGGCAAGCCGGGTGCCGGCGGACGCAGCTCCGGTTCCTGCAAAGGCACCCAGGAGCGCGGCGGCGGGTTCAGCGTCCGTTCGATGTCGGCTTCGACAGACCGCACGCTCTCCAGATATTCGTCGAGCTTGGCCCGGTCCTGCGCACCGGCATACTTTCGCAGGCGGCGGGCGTCTTCCATCACCAGGTCGACCACGCTCTTGCGCTGCAATGCAAACCGGCGGGCCTCCGGGCTGCTCTGATCACGAAACATGCGATCGAAGGCGACGCGGGGGTTGATTTCGGGCGACACGCGAGTCGTCGGCGAACTCCAGGTCACCGTGTTGGCCATGGCGATGGGCTGACTGCCGTCCCCGCCCCCGCGCGGCGGTTCGGTGCCCAACTGGATCGCGGGCAGCTTCGTGTCCTTCCCGATCCGCTCGGCGACCATCATGTCCAGCGACACGGCGTTCCTGCCGTCGCGGACACCGACGCCGGTCAGGAACGAACTCGTCATCTGAACGTGGCCGCGGACACCGACGTTGTCCAGCTTGGACACGACCACGATGTCGTCCCGCAGCGCCGCCAGCGGCTCGAGGATTTGCGACAGGCGGAACCCGCTGCCGGTACCTTCCACATCCCACGCCTTGGGATAGACGCCGTTGGGCTGAAACACGCACAGCAATCGCAGCGGCGGCCCCGCGGCACCTGCCGGCGCGGCTTCGCAGAACATCTCCAGCGCCGGCAGAGCCATCAACGCACCCGTTCCCTGCAGAAAACGCCGACGCGGCAGGTTGGTCCTGATCAACATGAGACGTCTCCTTGAACTCCAGTGGCAACGTGCCCGTACCCGCCTGCGAACGCCGCCTGCATCCGCCGATGCACAACCGCGCCGTCCAATCGGCGCACTCGGTCCCACGACGCGCGTGGGCGACCGTCCCGAACGTCAGTCCGCACCGGGCGCTGCCGTGTGGGTGCCGGAGGGTTCGTCCGCTTCCTGCCAGAGGAACGGCCGACTGAGCACGATCTCCTCGAACAGGCGCCGAGCCCGGCCGCCATCCTGCAGCACGCGGCTGGTGATTTCATCGACCACGGGCGTGTCGAAGTACTGTAGTTTGCGACCCACGGCGTAGGCGAGCAAGCGTCGCGTGAGCGTTCGGACGAACGCGGCCCGGCCGCTGGCCAGCAGATAATCCTTCAACCCCGCCGGGCCGTCGAAGGTCGTTCCGTCCGGCAACCGTCCGCTGGCGTCGATTGGCTTGCCGTTTTCCTCGGTCCGCCAGCGGCCGATCGCGTCGAAGTTCTCCAATCCGAAGCCGATCGGGTCGATCTTGTCATGGCAGACGGCGCACCGCTGCTCGCGGCGGTGCCGCTGCAATTCCTCCCGCAGCGTGACGCCCGGCTTCGTTCCGGCATCCGGCGGCAACGCACCGGCGTCCGGCGGCGGTTCGGGAAGCTTCTGGCCCAGCAGCGTCTGCAGCACCCACGCCCCACGGACCACCGGACTGGTCCGATTCGGCGCGGACGTGGCCGCCAGCACCGCCGCCATTCCCAGCACGCCGCCGCGACGCCGGTCCGCCAAGACAACCCGCCGGAAGACGTCACCCGTGACTCCGGGAATGCCGTACAGTTCGGCCAGACGCCCGTCGACCCACACCGCCGGCGCGTCCAGAAGCTCGAACACACTGCCGTCGGCGGACAGGATCGCTGCGAACAGCTCCACCGGCTCGCGCTTCATCGATTGCACCA